>WGBK01000083.1 GCA_015494335.1 Gammaproteobacteria bacterium
GCCCCGAGTTCAGGAACACCCAGGCCACATAAAGACGGAACCCGAGCAGCAGGGGGGAACGCAGGCTGTCGAGCAGGCGGCTGAAGGCAATTACGGTGTTGGCAAGCGGCATTGGTGGCTCCTGTTGTGTAGTTGTACGGTCTTGGAGAGCCACCGGCGTCACGGGTTCGGTCCGCCGGCAAGAGTTTATGGAATTGTTAAGATTGGTTCATCAGGCGGTTTCCGACAGGGACAGGGGGTCCTGGCTCATCCTGCGCAGGTAATCGAGCAGGCCCGGCAGACCGCCCGATTCCGCTTCCGCTTCCGCGTCTACGGTCTCGGCGATTCGCCGCACGAAGTCCTCCAGTTCCCTCGCTGTCTTTTGAATCTCCTCGACCGGAAGGCGACCCGCGCGAACCCCCTCGATCATCATCTGACTGCTGACATGGAGCCGGGACCTCAGGGTCTCGGGGGTGATGCCTTCCCTCGGGAGCAGGTTGTTCAGCTCCTGGCGTTCCAGCGATTCGTGGACCTGGGCGGCGATCATGAAATCCAGCCCCTCACCCTCCCGCTGAATCCATTGATCCATCAGCTCGGAAAGCAGGTTCCATACGGGTTGCGGCAGGCTGCCTTGGAGCTGCCCGGACTCGTACAGGGTCAGGTAGGAGAGGATCAGGGGGATGCCGGCCAGGTATTCCGCGACATCCTCGCGGCCTTCCCGGACCGCACGGCGGGCGACGGTCTTCCTGCGGGCCAGGGCATTCTCGGATTTGCGCCGTAACGCCATCGGACCCGAGACGCTCAGGATACGATTGCTGTCGTCCTTATCCAGGTACAGGGCATACACCCGGGCCCTGGCCTCGTCGACATGCCCCGTTTCGACCAGCAGGGAACGAATGGACGGGTTCTTGCCCGAAATGCCCGCCTCATGGACCAGGGCGTATTCGGTTATGCCCGGGGCTTCCTGCCGGGCGAGTTCGTGGATCCTCTCGTAGGCCTGGTCCTGGGCGGCTTCATGGGTAGCCGACGGGCAAGAGTGGAATTCGATGTCGTCATTCGACGACCGGGACAGGAAAAAGGTCGTGAAAGCGGTTTTACCGATGAGATCCTCTGCCACTCGATCCCTGGCAAGCCGGGCCAGCGAATCGTCTTTTTTCCTGCGGAAGGGATTTTGAAAGCCCATGTTCGATGCTCCTGTTCTATGGTTTCACGGTACGGCCATGTGAACTGGCCAGCGCGCGTTTCTGTGCCCGTGTCAGATTCTTGATCCAGACCTCGCGCCGGCTTGCGGAGGCGCGGTCCGGATGTTCCTCGCTCCACAGCAGCGCCACGGGTTGCCGGGACCGGGTATAGCGCGCGCCGCCGGGCCGCTCGCCGTTGTGCTCGGCAAGACGCCGCTGCAGATCGGTGGTGATGCCGGTATAGAGGCTGCCGTCGGCGCATTCCAGCATGTAGACCCACCAGCCCATCAGCCTAGCTGCATAGGCGGCTGTTGCAGGGCGGCCAGTTGTTCGCGCAGCTCGAGGATGTGCTCTTCCCAGTAGCGAACGGTATTGAACCAGGGGAAGCTGTGCGGGAAGGCCGGGTCTTCCCAGCGTCGTGCGAGCCAGGCGCTGTAGTGGAGGATGCGCAGGGTACGCAATACCTCGATGAGCTGCAATTCGCGGACATCGAAATCGCGGAACTGGCGGTAGGCCTCGACGATTTTCGACAGCTGGAGCTGCTGCTGTTCCCGGTCGCCGGAAAGCAGCATCCACAGATCCTGCATCGCCGGGGCCATGCGGCTGTCGTCGAAGTCGACGAAGTGCGGTCCGCCGTCGCGCCACAGCAGGTTGCCGGCGTGGCAGTCGCCATGCACGCGCAGGTATTGCACATCCCGGCAGGCGTCGAAGCGCTGTTCCAGAATCGTCAGCAGGTCGCGGGCGAGGCTGTCGTAGGCAAGCTGCAGCTCGGCCGGGATGAAATGGCGGCTGATGAAATCGATGCTGTCGACGGCATGGCTCTGCAGGTCGATGCGCGGACGATGGCGAAAGGGCTGTTGCTCGCCGATGCGGTGGATGCGCGCCAGCAGGCGGCCGATGACGGAAAGATTGTCCTGGTAGTCCAGCTCCGGCGCACGGCCGCCGCGACGGGGAAACAGGCTGAAACGATGGTCGCGGAAGGGGTGCAGAGTCTGCTCGCGCTCGTCGACGAGCGGGGGCACCACCGGCAATTCCTGTTCCAGCAGTTCAGCACAGAAGGCATGCTCTTCGAGGATCTGCGCGTCGCTCCAGCGACCCGGGCGATAGAACTTGGCGATCAGCGGGTCGCTGTCTTCGATGCCGACCTGATAAACGCGGTTCTCGTAGGAGTTGAGGGCCAGGATGCGGCCATCGCAGCGATGGCCCAGGGACTCGACCGCGTCCATGATGAAGTCCGGCGTCAGGTCCTCGAAGGGATGTGGGTTCCCCGATGGATCGCCCATCAGTGTCCGGCCAGCTGGTGCAGTTCTTCGAGAATGCTGTCCACCAGTTGCCGCCCCTGGACGCCCATGCCCCGGGACAGGCTGGCGGGGTCGCGTTCGCCATCGATCAGGCGTCGCAGAATGCCGCCGAGCTGACGCAGATCGCCGCCGGCCGCGGTCATCTGTTCGGCCATGTGACTGACCAGTTGCAGGGACTGGCTGTTGCCGCGAGCGGCTTCGTGGATCATCAGGGCCAGGCCCGGAGCCGCCATGCGCGCGTCCGGCTTGCGCTCCGGGTCGGGCAGGGTGGAAGGGTCCTGCAGCCCCTGCAGGATGGCCTCGGCGATGACGCGATCCTCCTCGTCGAGACCGAGCAGCAGATCTTCGCCGCGCTCGCCGTCGATGATCCGACGCATCACCGCGACGATGTCCTGCCAGCCGTTCTGCTCCGCCTTCTGCAGCAGGGATTCGGTGGCCTCGGCCAGTTGCGGGTTGTGCACGCGTTGCACGACCTGCACGATCATGCCGGCGTGGGCCTGGCGGATCTGCTGCTCGCGATCGGGCAGGCTCACAGCGCGCGTATCCGGGCTGCCTGGGCCTCGAGACTGGCCAGTGCCGATTCGGTATCGACCAGCTTGTCCCGCTCCTTGTTCACCACCGCCTCGGGCGCGCGGTTGACGAAGTTCGGGTTGTCGAGCTTTTTGGCTATGCGCAATACCTCGTCGCGCAGGCGCGCGATGTTCTTCTCGAGCCGGGCCAGTTCGGCTTCCTTGTCGATCAGGCCGGCCAGGGGGATCAGCAGTTTCATGTCGCCGATCAGGGCGGTGGCCGATTCGGGGGCTTCCTCGCCGGGCTCGAGCCAGGTCACGGATTCGAGCCGCGCCAGGGATTCGAGGAAGGTCTGGTTGCGCTGCAGGCGCTCGCGGTCGCTGGCGTCACCGTTCTGCAGCAGCACCGGCAGGGGCTGACCGGGCTTGATATTCATCTCGGAGCGGATCTGGCGCACGCCCATGATGAATTGCTGCACCCATGCCAGTTCGGCCTCGGCCGCGGGATCGATGCGCTCCTCCTCCGGTTGCGGCCAGGGCTGCAGCATGATGGTTTCACCGCTCTTGCCGGCCAGGGGGGCCACGCGTTGCCACAGTTCCTCGGTGATGAAGGGCATGATCGGGTGCAGCAGGCGCAGCCAGGCCTCGAGCACACGCACCAGGGTCTGGCGCGCGGCGCGTTTCTGCGCGTCGCTGGCCTCGTCGGCATAGATCACCGGCTTGGACAGCTCGATATACCAGTCGCAGTAGTCGTTCCAGATGAATTCGTAGAGTTCCTTCGAGGCCAGGTCGAAGCGGTAGTTGTCGAGATGCCGCGCGACCTCGCCTTCGACCCGCTGCAGACGCGAGACGATCCAGCGGTCGGCCAGAGAGGGTTCGATCGCCTCGTTGCCGAGGCCGGTATCCTCGCCCTCGGTGTTCTGCAGAACGAAACGGGTGGCGTTCCAGATCTTGTTGCAGAAGTTGCGGTAGCCTTCGATGCGCCCCATGTCGAACTTGACGTCGCGGCCGGTGGAGGCCAGCGAGGTGAAGGTGAAGCGCAGCGCGTCGGCGCCATAGCTCTGGATGCCGTCGGGGAATTCCTCGCGCGTCTGCTGCTCGATCTTTTTCGCCATCTGCGGCTGCATCATGCCGCGGGTGCGTTTCTTGACCAGGGATTCGAGATCGATGCCGTCGATCAGGTCGATGGGATCGAGCACATTGCCCTTGGACTTGGACATCTTCTGGCCGTGGGAGTCGCGCACCAGTCCGTGGACATAGACTTCCTCGAACGGCACCTGGTTGTCCATGAACTCGAGGCCGAACATGATCATGCGTGCAACCCAGAAGAACACGATGTCGAAACCGGTGACCAGTACCTGAGTCGGATAGAAGTCGCGCAGGCGATCGGTCTGCTCGGGCCAGCCCAGCGTGGAAAAGGGCCAGAGTGCGGATGAGAACCAGGTGTCGAGTACATCCTCGTCTTGTCGCAGTGGAACGGTGTTATCGAGTTGATGCTTGTCGCGTACTTCCTGTTCATTGCGACCGACATAGACATTGTCTTCGTCGTCGTACCAGGCCGGGATGCGGTGACCCCACCAGATCTGGCGGCTGATGCACCAGTCCTGGATGTTGTACATCCATTCGAAGTAGCTGTTCTTTTCGTTGTCGGGAATGAAGCGGATGCGTCCACTTTCGACGGCATCGATGGCCGGTTTGGCCAGCGGCCCGGTCTTGACATACCACTGGTCGGTCAGGAACGGTTCGATGATGACACCGGAGCGGTCGCCGCGCGGAACCTTGAGATCATGGTCTTCGACCTTCTCCAGCAAGCCCTGGGCTTCCAGGTCGGCAACGATACGCTTGCGCGCCTCGAAACGGTCGAGGCCGATATAGGCAGGGGGGATCAGGCTATCCTCGTCGACATCGTTGTCGCGGATCGCGGCATCGACGGTGAAGATGTTGATCAGACCGCCGTGGGGTTGTTCGAGGATCGGGCTTTCTTCCCGGTGCCGCTGCCAGACCTCGTAATCGTTGAAGTCGTGGGCCGGGGTGATCTTGACGCAGCCGGTGCCGAATTCCGGGTCCACATGCTCGTCGACGATGATCGGGATGTGCCGCC
>WGBK01000084.1 GCA_015494335.1 Gammaproteobacteria bacterium
CGGTGCGGCAACACCTGGCAGGCTGATTCACAAGTGATCGTGCGAATAGGAGCAAGTAGCATGGCAAAGAAATCGGGCAGCGGCAAGGGCGGCACCCGGCATGTGGTTCCCCACAAGGGTGGCTGGGCCAACATAAAAGGTGGTGCGAAACGGGCATCCAGCCTGCATGGCACCAAGCGCGAGGCGGAAATGGCGGCACGCGCCCAGAGTCGCCGGGAGGGATCCGAACTTGTGATCCACGGCAAGAACGGAGAAATACAGCGCAAGGACAGCCACGGCCACGATCCAAGAAACATAAAGGGTTAAGCAGAATACAAGGGCATAAGCCCCCTCAAGATCATTAGGAAATCCTAAGGCATGAGCCAACAAATCGACCAAAAAGACATCAACAACGCCGCCTGGGCGGCCTGCGACACCTTCCGGGGCGTGGTGGACCCGGCCCAGTACAAGGACTACATCCTGGTGATGCTGTTTCTCAAGTACATCTCGGACACCTGGCGCGACCATTACGAGCGATACCGCGAGCAGTATGGCGACGACGATGTGCGCATCCGCCGCAAGCTGGACCGCGAGCGCTTCGTGCTGCCGCAGATCGAACTCAAGGACGAGGAGACCGGCAAGGTCACGGATAGCTTTGTCGCCGACTACTACAGCCTCTACGAGCGCCGCAACGAACCCAACATCGGCGAACTCATCAACATGGTGCTGGACGCCATCGAGGAAGCCAACAAGGTCAAGCTCGAGGGCGTGTTCCGCAACATCGACTTCAACTCCGAGGCCAGCCTGGGCAAGACGAAGGACCGCAACCGCCGCCTCAAGCTGCTGCTGGAGGACTTCCACAAGCCCCAGCTCGACATGCGCCCCAGCCGCGTCTCCGAGGACGTCATTGGCAACACCTACATCTACCTCATCGAGCGCTTCGCCTCCGATGCCGGCAAGAAGGCGGGCGAATTCTATACGCCGCACGGCGTCTCGCGGCTGGTCGCCAGGCTCGCCGCCCCCAAACCGGGCGACCGCATCTGCGACCCCGCCTGCGGCTCCGGCGGCCTGCTCATCGAGGCCGCCCACGAAGTGGGCAGCCGCGACTACGCCCTGTTCGGCATGGAGGTCAACGGCAGCACCTGGGCCCTGGCGCGCATGAACATGTTCCTGCACGGCGCCGACAGCGCCCGCATCGAATGGTGCAACACCCTCACCAGCCCGGCGTTGGTGGAGAACGACCGGCTGATGAAATTCAACGTGGTGGTGGCCAACCCGCCCTTCTCGCTGGACAAATGGGGCGCGGAGGAGGCCCAGAACGACCGCTTCAACCGCTTCTGGCGCGGCGTCCCGCCCAAGTCCAAGGGTGACTGGGCCTTCATCAGCCACATGATCGAGGCCGCGCTGGAGAAGGAAGGCCGCGTCGCCGTCGTCGTCCCTCACGGCGTGCTGTTCCGGGGGGGCGCCGAGGGCCGTATCCGCCGCAAGGTGATCGAGGAAAACCTGCTCGACGCCGTCATCGGCCTGCCCGGCAACCTCTTCCCCACCACCAGCATCCCCGTGGCCATTCTGGTCTTCGACCGCGCCCGCGAAAAGGGCGGTGCCCGCCAGGACGGCCGCGACGTGCTCTTCATCGACGCCAGCGGCAAGGACAACTACCTGCCCGGCAAGAACCAGAATACCTTGGGCGAGGAACACATCCAGCGCATCATCGACACCTGCCGCGCCCGCCAGGAGGTGGAGAAATACGCCCACCTCGCCAGCCTCGACGAAATCGCCGAAAACGACTTCAACCTCAACATCCCCCGCTACGTGGACACCTTCGAGGAGGAAGAGGAGATCGACATCGACGCGGTACAAAAGGAAATCGAACAACTGGAGCAGGAACTGGCCGAGGTGCGGGCGAAGATGGCGGAGAAGCTCAAGGAAATAGAGCGATGAGGAAAAAGAACAGCGTAATTGAAGTCCTCAATACAAAGGTCAAAATCAGCCCTGTCAATGAGAAAGACTATATCTCCATTACGGATATTGCGCGATTCAAGGACAACACCAGAACCGACTATATTATCCAGAACTGGCTGCGTAACCGGAATACCATTGAGTTTCTGGGCATCTGGGAGCACCTGAATAACCCGGATTTTAATCCCATCGAATTCGATGGGATTAAAAAACAGGCCGGTTTGAACAGCTTCGTCCTGACCGCCAAGCGCTGGATAGAATCAACCAACGCCATCGGGATCATATCAAGAGCAGGCAGATATGGCGGCACCTACGCGCACAAGGACATCGCATTTGAGTTTGCCTCATGGGTGTCAGTAGAGTTCAAGCTGTACCTGATCAAGGAGTTCCAGCGTCTGAAAGAGATCGAGCAGGAACAGCTCGGTTGGGACATCCGCCGCAACCTGACCAAAATCAACTACCGGATCCATACCGACGCCATCAAGCAAAACCTGATCCCGAGAGAACTGACCCGCCAGCAGATCACCCGAATTTATGCATCCGAAGCCGACATCCTTAACATGGCCCTGTTTGGCAAGACCGCCAAGCAGTGGCGAGACGAAAACCCGGAGAAAAAGGGCAATATCCGTGATTTCGCCAACGTCTCCCAGCTGGTCTGCCTCGCCAACCTCGAAAGCCTGAATGCCCACCTGATTCAGGAAGGCCTGGGCCCCGCGGAGCGGCTGCAAAAGCTCAACCAGATCGCTATACAGCAAATGGCGCTGTTGCTGGAAAACCGCGTCGTAAAACAGATGGAGATCGAGCCATGAACCGGGCTGTAATGAAAATCGCATTCCAATTCCCTCACATTCAAAGGCTTTACGAAGCGGGCTCCCTGTTCTGAGACGAGGATCCATGTTGAATACCGCTTTGAAAAATCAATCATGAAGAAGGACAAACAAGACAAACTCCAGATCCGCAACAGCACGGCGGAATTCCTGATCTTCACCCTCCAGAGTGGCGAGGAGGGCATAGAGGTCCGTTACCAGGACGAGACCATCTGGCTGACCCAGAAACTGATGGCCGAGCTGTTCGGCGTGGACCGTTCCGTCATCACCAAGCACCTGAAAAACATCTTCAAAGACAAGGAGTTGGACGAGGAATCAGTATGTGCAACTTTTGCACATACTGCCAGGGACGGAAAAACCTACAACACCCGCTTCTACAACCTCGATGCCATCATCTCCGTGGGCTACCGGGTCAACTCCGTGCGCGCCACCCAATTCCGGCAGTGGGCCACCCAGGTGCTGCGGGACTACGCCATCCGTGGCTATGTGCTGGACAAAAAGCGCATGGAGAACGGCGCCTTTCTGGGCGAGGACTACTTCGAACGCCTGCTCGAAGAGATCCGCGAGATCCGTCTCAGCGAGCGCCGCTTCTACCAGAAGATCACCGACATCTATGCCACCGCCGTGGACTACAACAAGGACGCGCCCACCACCCGGGAATTCTTCGCCAAGGTGCAAAACAAGCTCCATTTCGCCATCCACGGCCAGACCGCCGCCGAACTGATCCAATCCCGTGCGGACGCAAACAAGGAACACTTGGGCCTGACCAGTTGGGAAAACGGCCCTGATGGAAAGATTCTCAAATCCGACGTCACCATCGCCAAGAACTACCTCACCAAGGAAGAACTGGAGGCCCTGGGCCGCATCGTCAACAGCTATCTTGACCTCGCCGAAGACATGGCCCGCCGCCGGATTCCCATGACCATGGAAGACTGGGCCAA
>WGBK01000085.1 GCA_015494335.1 Gammaproteobacteria bacterium
GACAAGCCGGAAGCCCCGGCCGAAGGCGGCCAGGACCGCAAGCGCAACCCTCTCGACGAGCAGGACAACCCGAGCGGCAACCCCGGCGGCGAGGGCGAGAGCCAGGCTCCGCAACAACAGGGGCAGGGCGATCGGCCGCCACAAGACCAACCGCCCGAGCGCGACGATGAAGGCGGGGGCGGCAGCCGGCAACAGCCCGACGAGGAAACCGACGGCGGGGCCGGCGAATCGATGCAGCCGCCACCGGACGAGGGACAGTCCGAACTGGCGCCGCCACCGCCACCCCTGTCGGAAACGGAAAAGGATGCGCTCAGCGTGCAATGGCAGCAACGGCTGGCCGGTGCCGCGCAACTGGCCCAGCAGGCGGGCAAACTGGGCGAGGGCATGGCACGCATGATCGACTTCTTCCTGCAGCCGACCCTGCCCTGGCGTGCGCTGTTGGCGCGTTTCCTCAACAGTCTCTCGCGCGACGACTACAGCTATACCCGGCCCTCCGGCCGCCGTGGTGATCCGGCCATCTTCCCCAGCCTGCGCAGCCCGCAGATGAACTTGGTGGTCGCGGTCGATGTCAGCGGCTCGATCCACGGCGACGAGCTGTCCGAATTCATTGCCGAGATCGATGCGCTGAAGGCCCAGGTGAGAGCCCGGGTCACCTTGTTGACCGCCGATGCGCGGATTACCGGCGACAGCCCCTGGCGTTACGAGGCTTGGGAGCAATGCAGCCTGCCCGAGCAGATCGAGGGCGGTGGCGGCACCGATTTCCGCCCGGTATTCGACTGGGTGGCGCAAAACGACGAGAATCCCGATCTGCTGATCTATTTCACCGATGCCGACGGCCCCTTCCCGGAGATCGAGCCGGACTACCCCGTGGTGTGGCTGGTCAAGGGCCGCAAGGCGGTGCCGTGGGGCAGCCGCATCCAGCTCAACTAATCATCCAAGGCCGACCTTTCCATGCAGTTATCCAACGAAGACAACCTGCGACTCAATGTGCTGCTGGCACAGGATCTGAAGGCGATTCGCATCGACGAATCGAAGATGATCGTGCACGCGCTGACCGGCAAGGGCGAGGTCAAGGTGCAGCTCAACCCGACCATGAAGGACGAGCGTTACCTGCGCCTGGTCAAGGAACTGCTGTCGAACAAGATCATGGGTTCGCCGGGCGGCTACCCGGTCTACATCAAGCGCTGGACCCGCATGGGCCAGGAACGCCGCGAGGAAAGCCTGGCGCAATTGCTGTTGCTGGGCGAGGAAGAGGCGGTGATCGCGGTGGTCCATGCGCCGCAGCTGACACCGGAGATCGCGCGCCATGCCTGGTGGGCCTACCCATCGGCCGACAATGCGCGCCGCCTGCTGGAAAAGCGCGAAGTCGCCGAATCCGACCTGGCTCGCGAGCTGGCCGAGTTCCTGCTCGAGTTCCTGCCCTTCGAGGTTGAGCACAAGGACATGATCGACTCAGTGCGCCTGTGCCTGGTGCCGCGGTTGCTCACCGATGAGGAGATCGCCGACCTGTGGAAACGAGCGCGGCGTCGCCAGAGCCTGTATGTCGGTTTTCTGCAGGGAATGCCCGACGAATTGCCGGAAGCCGGTGCGCCCCATCCCGAAGCCGGGGAAATAGCCGAAAGACTGAAGGGCCTGGACGACAACCCCTATGCGCGACAACTGCTGCGTCTGCTGTCGGGGGCGGGTCAGATGTATCTGGAAACCGTCGCCCGCGTCATCGACAAGGCGGCCAGTCAGGATACGGTGGTGCAGCTTTTTCTTGCCCTGGCCGATTACCACCGCGAGCTGCCGCTGTGCGCTGGTCGCCCGCGCAGCATCGAGGAAGCCGAGGCCCGCGCCGATCACTGGCTGGAGCAGGGCGGGGACGAGGATCTGCGCGTCCTTGTCGAGGCGCTGCCGGATCAGCGCGAGCGATTGCGCGCGATGCTGATCCTGGCGCAGATGGGCGAACCCGCCCTGAATCCGATCTTCGGTCGCACCGACGCCATCGGCAGCGTCATGCGCAAGAAACTCAAGCCCCTGACCGATCCGCTGCAGCAGCAGATGGCCCTGCTGCGGGGTTAAAGCCCTTATCTTCCAAGTCGACCAGTGCCAAGAAAGCTGCAGGCGGCCTTCGCCACGCGGCTCGAGAACAGCATGCCGAAATGGCTCACCGGCAACTCGAGCCTCTGAGGAACCTCGGACATGCGGGTTTCCGTCAATGCCACCGTGCCGTCGTTGGGCCGGGATAGGCCGCCGATCAGGCGACCCATGCCCAGACCCTTTGTGCCCGCAATGATGCCGATGTCGTGATCGACGGCGGCCGCACGCGGAACCTCGCCATCCAGGCCCTGTCGCCAGGCCCGACCGAGCAACCAGCGAGTCGCCGCATGTTGTGCCAGCTTTGCCGCCACGCCGCTGCCCCGTACCGGCGAACCCAGCAGCAGGATCCGCCCCAGCGGGCGCTGCGGATACCGCTCGAGCAGCCACAGGACCAGCAACCCGCCGAGGCTGTGCGCGACCAGGTGCAGGGCTTGGCCGGGGGCGATGCGATCGAGGTATTGCGCCAGACGCCGTGCCTGCTCGGGCGGGGATGCCTGCCGCGAAGGGTAGCGGAAGTAGTGAACCTCGAAACCGCAGGCTGCCAGCCGCCGACCGAGCCAGCGCAATTCGAGACCGGTCATCCAGATACCGTGGATCAGCACGAGTTTGCCGGTGGCTGCCGTGTGTTTGGGGATGGGCATGCGCGTTATCCAGAGTTCTGTTCACTGACCGTCGGCGTCACCCGTGGCAGCCCGTGAAAAACGCCGTAAATACTTCCCTGTAGGCTTGACTGCGGCATCCCTTCCGCAGACATTTTCACGGACTGCCACGGATGCCGTTTTCGATGACAGGAGTCAACCGATGACATGAAACGGCATGTGTTCCGGTTGCAAGTGCGCGGGCGAAACATTTTCTATATAATAAATCGCTTATATTTGTGCATTGTACAGGCA
>WGBK01000086.1 GCA_015494335.1 Gammaproteobacteria bacterium
GGCGAGGTCATAAAAAGACTGGAGCAGGCGGGCAAAGCCGTTAGAATTGACGACTGCTCGCGCACCGACCTGCTGAACGCCGACGAATGCTTCGTCTGCAACAGCGTGCAGGGCATACGCGCCCTGACGCGCATCGGCGACCGCACGATTCCGGTCGGCCCCGTGACCCGCAACCTGCAACGCATCTTCGATGGACATTGAGATTCGTACCCCGACAACCCGCAATCCGGTGACCCCGAAGTGAAGGCCTGGCTGCTGCGCGGACTGCTGCTGGCCGTGATTGCCGGCCTGCTGCTGGCCGGTTTCGCCGGCTGGCGCTATGCACAGTTCCGCGAGGCCCCGCTGAACCTGCCGGAACAGGACGCCGTGTTCACCATCGACAACGGCAGTTCCCTGCGCCAGGTTGCGCGCAAGCTGGCTGCCAAGGGCTACATCGAGGATCCCTGGCTGTTCGAATTCCTCGCCCGCAGCCGGCCCGAAGGCGGCACCATCAAGGCCGGCGAATACCGCATCGAAGCCGGCGATACCCCCGAGACCCTGCTGCGGCGCTTCCGTGAGGGCGCGTCCATCGAATACGCCTTCACAATCATCGAGGGATGGACCTTCCGCCAGCTGCGCGAAGCCCTGGCCCGGGATCCGGTGCTGGTCCAAACCCTCGGAGGAAAGACTTCCGACGAGGAAATCATGCAACGCCTCGACCACCCCGGACAACACCCCGAGGGTCGCTTCCTGCCCGACACCTATCACTTCCCGCGCGGCACCACCGACCTGCAGTTCCTCGAACGGGCCTACCACGCAATGGAAAAGACGCTTGAATCGGAGTGGCAGAAGAAGGCGCCGGATCTGCCCCTCAAGACGCCCTACGAAGCGCTGATCCTGGCCTCGATCATCGAGAAGGAAACCGGAGCCGCCTTCGAACGCCCGCTGATTGCCTCGGTGTTCATCCGGCGCCTGAAGAAGGGCATGCGCCTGCAGACCGATCCGACCGTCATCTACGGCCTCGGCGCCGGCTTCGACGGCAACATCCGCTACCGTGACCTGAAGAAGAAAACTCCCTACAACACCTACCTGATCAAGGGACTTCCGCCGACGCCGATCGCGCTGCCGGGTCGCGATGCGATCCATGCTGCCCTGCACCCGGCCGACAGCGACGCGCTCTATTTCGTTGCCAAGGGCGACGGCACCCACTATTTCTCCCGCACCCTCGAGGAGCACAACCGCGCGGTCAGCAAGTACCAGCTCAAGGGGAGAAAGCCAAGGCGCAAGGCGGAACCCGGATGAGAAAAGACCCATGAGCAAACAAAAAACCGACATGATCGTGATCGACGGCGTCGACGGCGCCGGCAAGGGCGTACAATCCCGGCTGCTGCACCAGTCCTTCCAGGATGCCGGCCTGACCTGCATCCTGACTCGCGAGCCCGGCGGTTCGCCGGCCGCCGAGGAGATCCGCGAACTGCTGGTCTGCGGCGAGCCGGAAAAGTGGGACAGCCTGACCGAGCTGTTGCTGATGTACGCCGCCCGACGGGCTCACCTGCGCGACACCATCTGGCCGGCCCTGGAGCGGGGCAGCTGGGTCATCTCCGACCGTTTCGCGGACTCCAGCCGCGCCTTCCAGGGCATCGCCGGCGAGCTGGGACTGGAGGTCGTCGAACAGGTCCACCGCATCACCGTCGGCGACTTCCGTCCCGGCCTGGTGCTGATTCTCGACCTCGACGAGGAGGTCGCATTGGCCCGGGCTGCAGCCCGCGGCGAGGGCGAAGACCGCTTCGAGAAGAAGGGCGCCGAGTACCAGCGGAAAGTGCGCCAGGCCTTCCGCCAGATTGCGGAATCCGACCCGGAACAGTATCGGCTCATCGATGCCTCCGGCGATGTCGAGACTGTGCGTGACCGCATTCTGGCCGCGGTCAACCAGCGTTTTGGCCTGGAATTGAAGCCACGATGAGCGCTGTCTCGACCCCGGATGGCGAAAGCACGGCCCTTGTCAATGCGGTCACGCCTGCGGCCCGGCCCTGGCAAAAGGCACTGATTCGGCAGCTGCTGCAATTGCGGCAGCAGGACCGCCTGCCACACGGCTTGCTGATCGAACTCGGCACCCGTGCCGACAGCCGGGATTTCGGCTGGCTGCTGGGGCAGGCGCTGCTGTGCAGCAATCCCGGGCAGGTTCCCTGCGGGCACTGCGAGAGCTGTCGCCTGATGCTGGCCAACAGCCATCCCGATTTCAGTTTCGTGACGCGCGAGCGCAACCCGAAGCGCGATCACAAGCTCAACCGCGACATCTCGGTGGACCAGATCCGGCAGTTGATCCATCGCCTGAGCCTGACCCGCAGCCAGGGGCCGGGGCGCTGCGCCCTGATCTACCCGGCCGAACGCATGAACCGGGAAGCCGCCAACAGCCTGCTCAAGACCCTCGAGGAACCCGCGCCGGGCACTACGCTGATCCTGCTCACCCACCATGCCGCGCGGTTGCCGATCACCATTCGCAGCCGTTGCCAGCGCTGGCGCATCGATCATCCTCCGCGGGAGGAAGCCGAGGACTGGCTGGCAGGGCAGGGCGTGGCGGCGGAACGCATCCCGACCGCGCTCGGCGTGGCCTGCGGCGATCCGGAACAGGCACTGCTGCTCGAGGGGAACGGCTTCCTCGACAAGCAGCAGGCCTTCGAGAAACAGCTTCAGGACTTTCTTGCGCAGCGCATCGACGCCCCGTCCCTGGTCGCCGCGCAAAAGGATCTGGACAACGACGAATGGCGTCAATTGATCCGCGACAGCCTGCTCTTGCGCATCCGCGAACAGGCCGAAGGCGGTATCGACGAGGCCGGCAAGCAGCGGCTGAAGCAATTGCTCGCGCTGTTCGCGCGCAGCGAACGCCCCCTGCAGGTGGAGGAAACCAACCTCAATCTTCAACTGCAGCTGGAAGATCTGCTACTATCCATGAAACACGCCATTCAACGAGGGTAAACCATGGCCGCACCGAGTCAGGGCATTCTGTCGCTCAACATCAAGGACAAGCAGGCGCTCTACGCCGCCTACATGCCCTTCGTCAAGAACGGCGGCCTGTTCATACCCACCAACAAGCAGTACAAGCTCGGCGACGAGGTGTTCATGCTGCTGACGCTGATGGAAGACAAGGAACGCCTGCCAGTGGCCGGCAAGATCATCTGGATCACCCCCCAGGGCGCTCAAAGCAACAAGGCCGCCGGCATCGGCGTGCAGTTCAGCGAGCAGGACAACGGCGCTACCCACAACAAGATCGAAGGCTACCTCGCCGGCGCCCTGCAGGCCGATAGACCCACCCACACCATGTAAAATCGCAGCGCCCCCGCGGCGTATACTCTGCGGTTTCCGGATACCGTAGCCCCCATGTATTTCGATTCCCACTGCCATCTCGACCGCATCGACCTGGCCGATTTCGACGATGATCTCGGAACCCTGCTGGCCCGCAGCCGTGAGCAGGGCGTCGAGAACATGGTTTGCATCGGCGTCGATCTCGAATCCTTCGAGGCCATGTACCGCCTGGTCGAACCCCTCGAAGGCGTGTATGCCACGGTCGGCGTGCACCCCGACTACAAGGATTCCCGCGAACCGGGCATCGACGAGCTGGTTGAACTGGCCGCCCGCGACAAGATTGTCGCCATCGGGGAAACCGGTCTCGACTATTTTCACACCGACGGGCCCGAGTGGCAACGCGAACGCTTCCGCCTGCATGTCGAGGCCGCGATCCGCGCCGACAAGCCGCTGGTGATCCATACCCGCCAGGCACGCGAGGATACCCTCGGCATCCTGCGCGAGCAGGGCGCGGAAAGGGTCGGCGGCGTGCTGCACTGCTTCACCGAGGACTGGGACATGGCCCGGCAGGCCATTGATCTCGGCTTCTACATCTCCATTTCCGGCATCGTCACCTTCCACCAGGCGCAGAATGTGCGCGACATGGCCGTGAAGATACCCGCCGACCGGTTGCTGATCGAGACCGATTCGCCCTGGCTTGCTCCGGTGCCCCATCGCGGCAAGACCAACTACCCCGGCCATGTGCGCCTGGTGGCCGAGAAGCTGGCCGAGATCCGCGGCGTCCCGCTGCCCGAACTGGCCGCGCAGACCGCCGACAACGCCCGCCGGCTGTTCCGGATCGACGCATGAGCAAGCGAGGAGTCGAACTGCTGGCGCCCGCCGGCAACTACCGCAACCTGCAATACGCCATCGCCTACGGCGCCGACGCCGTCTATGCCGGACAGCCGCGCTACTCGCTGAGGGTGCGCAACAACGACTTCAAGCAGGAAAACCTGGCACGCGGCATCGACCTGGCCCACGAAAACGGCGTCAAGTTCTTCGTCGCCAGCAACATCCTGCCCCACAACAGCAAGATCAGGACCTACATGGCGGACATGGAGCCGGTCATCGCGATGGGTCCCGATGCCCTGATCATGGCCGATCCGGGCCTGATCATGCTGGTGCGCGAGCGCTGGCCCGAGCAGGTGATCCACCTCTCGGTGCAGGCCAACGCGGTCAACTGGGCGGCGGTGCGTTTCTGGCAATCCATCGGCATCCAGCGGGTGATCCTGTCGCGCGAACTGTCGCTGGAAGAGGTCGAGGAGATTCGCCAGCAATGCCCGGACATCGAGCTCGAGGTGTTCGTGCACGGCGCGCTGTGCATTGCCTATTCGGGCCGCTGCCTGCTGTCCGGCTATGCCAACCACCGGGATCCCAACCAGGGTAGCTGCACCAACACCTGCCGCTGGAAATACGATGCCCACCCGGCGGCGGAAACGGCCGAGGGCAACTATGTGCCGGTGGTCGAACCGGAAGTCCGCCTCGGCGAGCCGACCCTGGGCATCGGCCGGCCCACCGACCAGGTGTTCCTGCTGCAGGAGGAAACCCGGCCCGGCGAATACATGCCCGCCTTCGAGGACGAGCACGGCACCTACATCATGAACTCCAAGGATCTGCGCGCGGTGCAGCATGTGCAGCGCCTGATCGACATCGGCGTGGATTCGCTGAAGATCGAGGGACGCACCAAGTCCCACTACTATGTGGCGCGCACCACCCAGGTCTACCGCCGCGCCATCGACGCCGCGCTGGCCGGCGAACCCTTCGACATGAAGCTGATGGACGACCTGGAGAAACTCTCCAACCGCGGCTACACGGAAGGCTTCTACCGCCGCCATGTGCACGACGAATACCAGAGCTACGAGCAGGGCAGCTCGAAGGGCGAGAAACAGCAGTTCGTCGGCGAGGTCATCGAAGTGGACCGGGAGCAGGGCATGCTGCGCGTCGAGGCCAAGAACCGCTTCGGCGTCGGCGACCGCATCGAACTGATGACACCCGGCGGCAACCTCGAATTCGAGCTGCAGGAGATGTACGACGAGAAGGGTGCGGAGAAGCCGCAGGCCCCCGGCTCCGGTCACATCGTGCGCATACCGGTGCCTGCCGAGGCCCTGCAGGAAAAGGGGCTGTTGCTCAAATCACTCGGATGAGGGCAATAACTCGTCCCAACCGTCATCGGGCCTGAAGCGTTCGCCGAAGCGCTGCTGGAACAGCTCCAGTTGCTGTTTCAGGCGGATGACGCCCTGGGATCGAATATAGTGGATCGGGCCGCCGTGGAAGGGCGCAAAGCCTGTGCCGAAGATGACGCCGGCATCGAGCAGATCCTCGTCCTCCACCAGTTTCTCGCGCCGGCAGGCAACGGCCTCGTTGAGCAGCCTCAGTATCAGGCGATCCTGGATCTCCAGGGTATTGCCGGGGCTGGCATCACGGTCGCGCACGGGCCGGTTCTTTGTCCAGCGATAGAAACCGCGTCCAGCTTTCTTGCCCAGCTCCTTGCGCTCGACCTTGTCCTTGAGGATTTCCGGCGTTTCGAAGCCGTAGGCCGCCGACAGGTTGTCCGAAACCGACAGGCAGATATCGAGGCCCACGGTATCGGCCAGTTCCACCGGCCCCATCGGCATGCCGAAGGCCACCGCGGCTTCGTCGATGGCCTCGGGTGAAACGCCTTCCTCGAGCAGGATCACCGCCTCGATCAGGTAGGGCACGAGTATGCGGTTGACGAGGAAGCCCGGCGAACTGTTGACCGGCAGCGGCAGCTTGCCGATGTGACGGGTAAAGGCGGCTGCCTTCTCAACGACTTCCTTCGGGGTTTGCCGGGTCTTGACGATCTCCACCAGCGGCATCAGCGCGACCGGATTGAAGAAATGCAGCCCCACCAGCCGCTCCCCTTGCTCCAGCCCTTCGGCCAGATCCTCCAGCGGAATGCTCGAGGTGTTGGTGGCGAGCAGGGCATCCGGCTTCAGCTTCGGCTGCAATTGCCTGTACAGCGACTGCTTGGCATCCCGGTTCTCGAAGATCGCCTCGATGACGACATCGGCATGGGCCACGCCATCGCCGTCGCAATCGGGCATCAGACGATCCGCCGCGGCCGTGCGCAGGTGACGGGGACGCAGCTTTTTCCGGAAAAGGGCGTGGGCGCGCTTGAAGGCATTGGCCAGATACACCGGCTTGCGATCCTGCAGGGTCACGCGCTGGCCCTTGAGGGCGCTCCAGGCCGCGATATCGCCGCCCATGATGCCTCCGCCGACCACATGCAAGCGCCGGGGCTCGAAACGCTTGCGATCGCCCAGGCCCTTGAGCCGGGTCTGCAGAAAGAACACGCGGATCAGGTTGCGCACGGTATCTCCGCGCGCCAGCCGTGCCACCGACCGTGCTTCCTCCATCAGCATGTTGCGGTCGCCGGCGTGTTTCTCCCACAGATCGATCAGGGCATAGGGGGCCGGATAATGCTCGGGGCGGGCCTTTTTCGCCACCTGCTTGCGCAGATAGCCGGCCAGCAGGGGGCGCATCAAGGGCAGGGACTCGATACGGCCCAGGCGGGTCTGGCTCCGGGGCTGGGGCGCCGCCAGTATCGTCTGGCGGGCGGCCCGCTCCAGTTGCCGACGCGGCTGCGCAAGATCCACCAGCCCCATCTTCGCCGCGGCCCGCGCGCGCAGGGCACGGCCGGAGAGCATCAGTTCCAGCGCCTGGTGTGGCGGTATCATTCGCGTGAGCCGTACCACGCCGCCGAAACCGGGATGGATGCCGAGCTTCACCTCGGGCAGGCCGATGCGGGTGGCATCGTCATCGCAGGCGATGCGGTAATCGCAGGCCAGGGCCAGTTCTGTGCCGCCGCCCATGCAGACGCCGTCGATCATCGCCAGCGTGGGGCAGGGCAGTGCCGCCAGCTGGTTGAAGACCTCCTGCCCGTGACGGATCAGCTTCAGGGCATCGTCCTCGCTCTCGATCTCGAGGAACTCGTGGATATCGGCACCCGCGATGAATCCGCCGGGCTTGCCGGAGCGGATCACCAGCCCGGTAGGCAGTTCCTGGTTGATCTGCTCGAGATAATCGGAAAGCTGGGACAGGACCTCGCGGGAAAGCACATTCTGCTTGCTGTCGCGCTTGTCCAGGGTCGCCCAGAGAATGCCACGATCGTCGAGGTCGAAATGCCAGTGGGATTGCTTGCACAGGGTAATGCCGGGGCTGCTCATGATTGCTTCTCCCGTTCGATCAGGACCGCGCCGCCCTGGCCACCGCCGATACACAGCGAGGCCACGCCGCGACGCGTGCCGGTTTGTTTCAGTATGTTGGCCAGATGCAGCGTGATCCGTGCGCCGCTGGCGCCGACCGGGTGGCCGAGGCTGATGCCGCCCCCGTGGATATTGAGGCGATCCATCGGAATACGACCGATGGGTGTCTTGATGCCGAGATGCTCGGCTGCGTATTTTTTATCCGCCAGAGCCTCGACAACGCCGAGCACCTGGGCGGCAAAGGCCTCGTTTATCTCCCAGTAATCGATGGAATCCAGCCTCAGGCGACGCGATCGCAACAGGGGAACGATGGCGTGGGCAGGGCCAAGGCCCATCTCGTCGGGCTTCAGGGCCGCCCAGTGGGTCGTGGTGAAGCGGGCCAGCACCGGCAGATCGTATTGTTCGATGGCCTTTTCACTGGCCAGGATCAGGCTGGCCGCGCCATCGGTAATCTGCGAGCTGTTGCCGGCCGTGACCAGACCGTAGGGCTTGTCGAAGGCCGGTTTCAGCCGCGCCAGTTTCTCGATGGTCGAATCGGGGCGCACACCCTCGTCGAAGTCGTACAGCTTGCCCCCGCTGTCGAACATGGGGACGATCTCGCGATCGAAAACGCCGGCCTGGTGGGCCTGGTCGAGGCGCTTGTGGCTCTGCACGGCGTAGGCATCCATCTGTTCCCGGGTAATGCCGAAACGCCAGGCCACCTGTTCGGCGGTCTGTCCCATCGACATCCCGACCACCGGGTCTCGCAAACCATTCAAGAGCGCAATCACGGGGCGGAACATACCGGGACGCAGCTTGCCGAGCAGTTTCAGCCGCGATGGCAGATCACGAGCAGACCACCAGGCTCCGAGCCATTCGACCATCGAGTCCGACAGCATCACCGGCGCGCGACTCATGGCCTCAACGCCACCGGCCAGGATCAGCTCGCTGCGGCCCTCGGAAATCGATTGCGCGGCGCTGTCCAGGGACTGCATGCCGGAAGCGCAGTTGCGATGCACCGTGAAGGCGGGCACATCGTCGCCGCAGCCCAGCCGCAACGCGATGACGCGGCTGATATTGGCCTCGTCGGATCCGGGCATGGTCGAACCGTAGATGACCTCGTCGATGGCATCGGGTTCGAAGGGCATGCGGTTGAGCAAGGCCCGCGCGGACTGGATCGCCAGATCCGCATGCTTGAAGGGACCCGGCTTGCCCCGGGCCTTGAGAAACGGCGTGCGCGTGCCGTCCACGATATAGACGGGCCGCTTGTAATCGAATTTTCGGAAAGCCATGACGGGGTCACCTGGTGATGGTTCAAGGCGCGGTACTGTCTAGTGAATCCACGCTCACGATCAATTAAAGCATAAGTTTTGATATGAAACTATTCGAATCGTTCCCTGATGCCTGCTTCGGATCATAGCTAACTACGCATAATGTATATTATGTAAAGTATCGTGCATTCCTCTCTCAGCGCCCCCGTTGTCGTAATAAGGTCAGCGAACCGGCAACCAGGAATATCAAGCCAATTACGATCGGTATGTATTCCGCATAGCCCACCGACGGCTTTTCCCCGGTCTTCAGAATGTAGTTCCGTCGTTCCGGATCGCCCGGATCATAGTAGACATCATAGGCCTCGCCGATGCGAAAGCTGTCCTCCCGCGGCGAGGACTCCCGGCCCTTGCCTCGCAGAACCCGGCCATCGACAGCGGTCCATTCGACAATGGGCGTAAAGGTCGGAGTCTCACTGGGTTTGCTGCGCGAAAGATATTCGATCTTGACGACCTTGCCTCGCGCCTTTTCGCCCCGCTCCAGCAGATCCCAGCGCTCGGACAGCCCCTGGAATCCGAGATACAGGGCCAGCCCGCCCAGCAGGATCATGAAGATGCCGGCGGTCGAGGGCTTCATGGTGGATCGCATGGCAGGCCTTCCTCCCGGGCTTGTTGCGTAATTTCAAAGACTAGCAGAAAGACCGTGCCGAATCCGCTGCTCTCGGGCTGCAAACGGGCCGGACTCCGGTCCTGCGATCGGGTAAAATACCGGCCATCTTTCCAGCCTACTGACCCGGATCTGCAACATGGAGCTTTCCACCCTTACCGCCGTTTCCCCCGTCGATGGCCGATATGGCCGAAAAACCGCCGAACTTCGCCCGATCTTCAGCGAATATGGCTTGATCTTCCATCGCGTGTTCGTCGAGGTGCGCTGGTTGCAGGCCCTGTCGCGGGAAGACGGCATCCCCGAAGTGCCGCCTTTCAGCGACGAGGCCGAAGCCCTGCTCGAATCCATTGTCGACGATTTCGACGAGCAGGATGCCCTCGAGGTCAAGGCCATCGAGGCCACCACCAATCACGACGTCAAGGCGGTGGAATACTTCCTCAAGGAGAAGATCGCCGGCAACGGGGAATTGATGGCGGTCAGCGAATTCATCCATTTCGCCTGCACCTCCGAGGACATCAACAACCTGTCCCATGCACTGATGCTGCAGAAGGGCCGCGCCCTGCTGGTGGACCGGCTCAAGCAGATCCACGAGTCGCTCGAGGAGATGGCCATCGAGCATGCCGAGGTTTCCATGCTCAGTCGCACCCACGGCCAGCCCGCCTCGCCCTCCACCCTGGGCAAGGAGATGGCCAATGTGGCCTACCGCCTGAAGCGGCAGATCCGGCAGATCGAGCAGGCCGAGATCCTCGGCAAGATCAATGGCGCGGTCGGCAACTACAACGCCCATCTCTCCGCCTACCCGGATGTGGACTGGCCTGCCTTCGCCCGCGCCTTCGTCGAGTCCCTCGGTATCGGCTTCAACCCCTACACCATCCAGATCGAGCCACACGACTACATCGCCGAGCTGTTTGATGCCGTGGTACGCGCGAACACCATTCTCATCGATTTCTCGCGCGATATCTGGAGCTACATCTCCATCGGCTACTTCAAGCAGAAGACCGTGGCCGGAGAAGTCGGCTCCTCGACCATGCCGCACAAGGTCAACCCGATCGATTTCGAGAATGCCGAGGGCAACCTGGGCATCGCCAACGCGTTGATGACCCACCTGGCGCAGAAGCTGCCGATCTCGCGCTGGCAGCGCGACCTGACCGATTCCACGGTGTTGCGCAATCTCGGCGTCGGTTTCGGCCACGACCTGATCGCGCTGGATTCCCTGCGTCGCGGCATCGGCAAGCTCGAGGTCAACGAGGAAGCCATCGCCCGCGATCTCGAACTCAACTGGGAGGTGCTGGCAGAACCGATCCAGACCGTGATGCGTCGCTTCGGTATTGAAAAGCCCTACGAGAAGCTCAAGGAACTGACCCGCGGCCAGCGCGTGACCCAGGACATCATGCAGGCCTTCGTGGAAAAGCTGGATCTGCCGGAATCGGCGCGCAAGGCCCTGATGAAGCTGACGCCGCACCGCTATACCGGCAACGCCGCCGAACAGGCGCGTAACATCCGCGACAGCGAGTAAGCCCCCGTGTGGACCCTGCAGAACCTCGATCGCGACGATTTCCTCGCCAACTACTGGCAAAAGAAACCCCTGCTGATCCGCCAGGCCCTGCCCGGCTTCGAGAGCGTGATCAGCCCCGAGGAACTGGCCGGTCTGGCGATGGAGCCAGGCGTGCACAGCCGCCTGGTCATCGAGAAGGACGCCGAGCAGCCCTGGCAACTCAGCTACGGCCCCTTCGACGAGGAGCGTTTCACCTCCCTGCCCCCGAGCCACTATTCGCTGCTGGTCTCCGAGTGCGAGAAATGGATTCCCGAGCTGCGCGAACTGCTCGACCAGTTCACCTTCATCCCGCGCTGGCGCATCGACGATCTGATGATCTCCTACGCACCGGACCAGGGCTCGGTCGGGCCGCACATCGACGAATACGACGTGTTCCTGATCCAGGCGCAGGGGCGTCGGGAATGGATGATCGAGTCCGGCGCCCGCGAATGCCCCGAGCTGATCGAGGGGCTGGACCTGGCCATCCTGCGCGAGTTCGATCCCGACCAGCGCTGGGTACTCGAACCCGGCGATCTGCTCTACCTGCCGCCGAAGATCCCCCATCATGGCGTGGCCCTCGGCGATGGCTGCATGAACTACTCCGTGGGCTTTCGCGCCCCATCGGTGGGCGATGTGATGGACAGCTTCCTGCTCGAGGCCGGCGACCGCGGGCTCACCGACCGCCGATACGGCGATCCGGACCTGCTCACGCCGCGCGATCCGGCCGAGATCATCGAACAGGATCTGCAGGGCTTCCGCATGCTGGTCGCGCAACTGCTCAATGACTCCAAACCCCTCTGGCCGGACATCATCGGCAAGCTGGTCAGCGACGCCACCCTGTCGGAAGACATCCCCGGTATTGAACTCACCGACCTGGAACAGGCCGCCGGTTTCGACTGGCAAGCTCACCCGGACAGCCGTTTCGCCTTCCACGAGAGCGACGGCCGCCTGACCCTCTATGCCAATGGCAAGGCCTTTGCCCTGCCCGCCAACCTGGCCCATCGCAAGCTGATTTCACGATTGTGCAACCAGCACCGCTTCGATTTCGCAGACCTGCTGCCCGGTCTGTCCGCGGATTGGGACGCCTGTCTGCTGGAACTGATCAACCAGCGCGCCTTGATACCGCTGGACGAGGAAACCGATGACGGATAACGAGATTCTCGTCACCGATGCCGACTGGACGCAGGACCGGGAGGGACTGATCGCCGTGCGCACCCGCGTATTCGTCGAGGAACAGGGGGTGCCGCCGGAACTGGAGCTGGACGAGTTCGATGCCGTCAGCCGTCACGCCAAGGCCGTGACCGGCGACGGAAGCATCGTCGGTACCGGGCGTCTGCTGCCCGATGCCCATGTCGGGCGCATGTGCGTACTGCCCGAATATCGCGGCCGGGGCATCGGCAGCCGCCTGTTGCAGCATTTCATCGAACTGGCGCGGCGCGAAGGCCTCACCCACCTCCATCTCAATGCCCAGATCAGCGCCCTGGACTTCTATCGACGCCATGGTTTTCATGAAGTCTCCGATATCTTTCTGGAAGCCGGCATCGAACACCAGGCCATGACCCTATCACTGCTTGACGAGGCATAATCATAGGAGGATCATGGACTTATGGAAAAAACCTCAGTTGAAATCTTGAATGGACGCAGCGACTGCCAGGAAGCCGTCGAGCGCCTCGTCGCCCTCGCCCAGCGCGAGGTTGCCCTGTTCACCCAGCAACTCGAACCCCTGCTCTACAACCACGGCACGATTTGCGACACCCTGTCTTGCCTGGCGCGTGCGGATCGCCATTCACGTATCCGCATCCTGGCGCAACAGACCCGCGGCGTCGGCGCCCAGGGCCATTGCCTGATCGATCTCGCCCAGCGGCTCAGTTCCTCGGTCCAGATCCGACGCCCGTCCACGCCGGAACTTCAGGCCTTCAGCGAAAGCTGGATGATCGTCGACGATCACAGCATGCTGCGTATCAACAATCCCGAGCGCTGGGAAGGCAGCCTGATCCTGCACGACCGTCGCGTGGTGCGCGAACAACTCGAGTTCTACGACAAGGCCTGGGAAAACAGCGAACCGGACAGCAATACCCGGCGTCTGCATATCTGAAAATTATCCGGTTACGAACCCGATACCACCCACCGGCTGTGGTTTTTTCCGGTTTCCCCAACCAACTGCGGTTCCTGCCTGTCCGGCACAGCTCGCAGAGGGCCACTCGGAACAGGTTTCGCCATGATTGATCTCCAACCCGGAGCAACAAGCCGCTTTGTTTCTTGAATTCAAGCCCTCTCTTTCCTTGATTCAGATCAATGGCCAGTATCTTTTCCGGTTTTTTCTCTGGAGTAAGTAACCTGTTTTATTCCCTCATGACCTCCCTGCCCTTCACTATCGCGACAAGATTCTGAATCCATCCCGGGAGGGATATCGTGGGCCTGGAAACTGATCCGAAGCGGAAGATGTACCGACTGGCCGGCATGCTCGGCCTGGCCCTGCTGTTGCAGTGGCAGCCGTCTCTTGCGACCAGCGATGATTTGCCGACCATCAGTGGCAAGGCCCAGCCAGCCATCGATCTCGGCATCAACGAGTATGCGGAAACGGCCAAGAAACGCCCCGTCGACAAGTCTGTGACGAGGCTAGGCAAGAAGGAGGACCAGAAATCCACCACCGACCACGCCAGGCTGAAGGAACTTCAGGGGCCTTTCCGCAGCGGTTCCGAAGTCACCCGGGCCTGCCTCTCCTGCCACAACAAGGCCGGTGACCAGTTCAAGAAGAACAAGCACTGGACCTGGAAATACCACAACCCGAAGACCGGGCAGGAATTGGGCAAGAGCATTCTGGTCAACAACTTCTGCACCAATGCCGCCGGCAACGAGGGCATGTGCGCCCAGTGCCATGCGGGCTACGGTATGACCGATGCTCGGACCTATGATTTCGACAATACCGAAAACATCGATTGCCTGGTCTGCCACGATTCAACGGGTACCTACTACAAGCTGCCCCCGACCCGTGGCAACAAGGCCTGTTCGGTGATGTTCGAGGGCAAGCCCCCGATCGATCTGGTCAAGGTGGCCCAGAGCGTCGAATTGCCCGGCCGCAACAATTGCGGCGCCTGTCATTTCTACGGGGGCGGCGGCGATAACGTGAAACACGGCGACCTCTCCTCCGCCCTGTTCAAGCCGAACAAGAAGATCGACGTACACATGGCCGAAGACGGTGAGAATTTCGCCTGCATCATCTGCCATGTAGGCGAGGGTCACGAGTGGGCCGGCAGCCGCTATGCCCCGATTGCCAAGGACACCACCAAGACGAAACCCGGCCTGCCTCGCCAAACCGCCACTTGTGAAAGCTGCCATGGCCTGCAACCTCATCCTGACAACCTGAAGGGCATCAAGCTCAACGATCATACCGATCGGGTTGCCTGTGAAACCTGCCATGTGCCGGAATTCGCCAGGGGCGGTGTGGCTACCAAGGTTCACTGGGACTGGAGCACTGCCGGCCGTACTCGCAATGGTGTCGGGTATCAGGAAGAAGGTTTTATCCAGAGCAACGGTGAACCGAGAGATACTTACAAGTCGATCAAGGGCAGCTTCCAGTACGCCGAGAATGTGAAGCCCGAGTACCACTGGTTCAACGGCACCGAGATCTACACCACCGTGCACGACAAGTTCGACCCGAGCAAGCCGGTGGAAATCAATCATCTCGAGGGCAGCGCCGACGACCCCGATTCGCGCATCTGGCCGTTCAAGAAGATGATCACCATCCAGCCCTATGACAAGGGCAACAACACCCTGGTGTACATGCACCTCTGGGGCAACGATCCGGATGCTTTCTGGGGCAACTTCAAGTTCGATCGAGCCATTGCCCGTGGCATGAAGGATTTCAACCTGCCCTACAGCGGCGAGTACGGCTTTGTCGAGACCTGGTCCTACTGGCCGATCATCCACATGGTCGCACCTAAGGAAGAGGCGCTGGCCTGCCAGGAATGTCATGCCCGCGAAGGCCGCCTGAAGAATCTTGCCGGCTTCTACATGCCGGGGCGTGACTACAACGAATGGGTCGACAACATTGGCCTGCTGCTGGTCATCGCCACCTTCCTCGGCGTACTGGGCCACGGCCTGCTGAGAATCATCCTGTCCGCACGGAGGAAATCACAATGAGCGTCTACAAGGTCAGGGTATTCTCCCGCTTCGAGCGCTTCTGGCACTGGTCCCAGGCGCTGCTGATCTTCACCCTGCTCTACTCGGGTTTCGCCATCCATGGTTTTTACCGGCCCATGCCCTTCGAAAAGCTGGTGTGGCTGCATGTGATCGCCGCGCTGTCCCTGATTACCCTGTGGATCTTCGCCATCTTCTGGCACCTGACCACGGGCAACTGGCGCCATTACCTGCCTACCACCAATGGCCTCTGGGCGGTGGCACGCTACTACGCCTGGGGGATCTTCAAGGGCGAGGAGCACCCCTACAAGAAGCGTTTCTGGCACAAGCACAACCCGTTGCAGGCCCTGTCCTACCTGGCGCTCAAGCTGGGTCTGTTCCCGGTACTTTGGATCACCGGCCTGCTCTACCTGTCCTACGGCTTCTGGTCGCAGGGTCCGGTATCCGCCGGCACGCTGGAATGGGTGGCCGTCATCCACACCCTGTTTGCCTTCTTCATGGCAGCCTTCATCATCATCCATGTCTACCTGCTGACCACCGGCCATTCCTTCAAGGCTCATCTCATGCCGATGATCAATGGCTACGACGAGGTCGAGCTGACCGAGGCCGAGAAAGCCTACCTGGAGCAGGACGAGCCGGGGCGCATCATCGAGTAGCAAGCTCCTCCAGCGCCACCACGGCGGCATCGATGTCCTGCTCGCGGCTGCGGTGATTGGTCATGGATGCCCGCAATACCCGGCGATCGCCCTGCCGCGTCAACGAGAACACGGCCTTGCCGCTGCGTTGCAACGCGGCACTGAGCTGCTCGATAC
>WGBK01000087.1 GCA_015494335.1 Gammaproteobacteria bacterium
ATTTTCAACGAGGGACTCCCGAAACCCGGAATGATCGTATATCCTTGCGCCTCCACATCCCGGAGAGGTGGCTGAGTGGTCGAAAGCGGCGGTCTTGAAAACCGTTGAACCGCGAGGTTCCGTGGGTTCGAATCCCACCCTCTCCGCCATTACACGAAAACGCCGGTTCTCTAAAGACCGGCTTTTTTGTGCCCGGAGCCCCGTCGTTCCGGGCCCTCCGGCTCCTCCAACGCACCTCGGCCTCACTTACAACAGACGTCACCAATGATCGTAGGTCGAACTCTTTCGTCTGGACGAGGAGGGATTGCACACAAATAAGTCAGTGTCCGTGTCGCGAGGTAAATCCAATATTGCGTTTTTACAGTTGTGTGTATCGTCGCAAAACATGTTCGTTTCGTCCCCTTTGCTCGTACTCTTCAACTGATTCTCTGGTGATTGGTTTCATCCTCTTTGCTTCCCTGAAGAGTTCAGTAAAATCGATCATCACTCACCATCCTCGAACTCCGAGCTGTCGAACTTCAGCACATTGCAGTTTTCCTTAATGATGCGCTGAAGCGCTTCGTCGAATCCATCTTTGCTCTGAGCTTGAATCTCGACGGAGATTTTCACATCCACACCGAGCCTGGAGGTGAACTGCTGAACGACTTCATCCATGATGGTAGCAAAATCCATCTTGGCCTTTATCGGGTCGAGCGTGATGGTGCCGTAGAACTGCTTTTTGGCGGAAGTGGTTGGCGGAATTCCAGGAGATGTGCCGCCAGCGGGTGTTGGGGAAGTTGTCTCACCACCACCCATGGTCTCGCCAGATGCTGTGGGGGAGGTGCCTGAAACGTCACCATCTCCCTGTTGGCGACTTTTGCGTTCGCGCCAGGTCAGAGCTGCTTCCCGGTCGATCAGCAGTGAGGACTCGTCCAGTACGATCGTCGTGGGCTGCCCGAAGACAAAACCTAGGTAGCGGCCGCCGTCCCTGCCCGCGGCGAAACCAAAATAGTCTTCCGTCTCGACACCTTTGGCGATGGCGTCCCGGAATACCTGGTCATTGACCAGGCGGGGCAGATAGAGGTAATGGCAGGTGTCCTGCCAGACCTTGAGTGCGCTTACTTCAGTTTCGCCGTCCTTCAGATACCATTGTTTAAGTAGATTTCGAAGGTGAATGGGTGACCACTCATAGATCAGCCATTCCTCTTCACGCAACTTGTCTTCGATTGCCTGGACAAGGTTGGGAGCGGTGGGTGAGATCTGAACAGCCTCCCACTCGAGTTGCGGTTTTCCTTTGACGAAGTCCTCGACCGGTGCGATCAGCCATTTCCAGGTCTCTCGTATCAACTGGCCCAGGGACTGCTCGGCATGGTCCCGGGTGCGCTTTGCCTGGTTGAGATGGGAGATGTCCTGGTTCAGGGTGCCGTTTTCGATGTCGGTAACGATGGAGTCCCAGGCCAGGTAGATCCGTGCCTGTTCCTTGAGGCGGCCGACCACGTCGAAGTCCGGCACCAGGAAAATCAGCCGGTTCTGCTTCTGGCGTGGCTGGTCACCCCGCTTGCGCAAGATTTCCTCGGCTTGCGACCAGGCCGGGTTGGTCTCGCCCCGGGTGTAGGCCGCTTCGGGAGGCAGCACCACCAGCCGAGGGCCGGATCCGTAGTCGTCCGGGATATCCACCGAAGGTGTGAAGACATGAATACCACCGAACTGGTGGTTCTTCCCGAATACCCGGCTGACACGCTGCTTGATCAAGTCGTCGAGCACGCCTTTTTCGATGTTTTGCTTGCGGCTCTCCATCTCCCGCCGCAGGTTCGGTCGTGTGTCGAACCAGTACCGGTCCTGCTCGGAATAGAGATAATGCAGACGGTCACGCAGACGTTTCAGCACATCCTCGAACACCCCGACGGTCTGTCCGGGCTGAACGGCACCCAGCAGGATGCGCTCGGTCTGGATGCCCCGAACAGCCTGGTTGGCCGCCGCGGGGGCGCTGCCGAGAAAGATGGTGCGGGCGGTGCGGCGCGCCGCCTGAACGCTGCCGAAGCGCGTGTCATGGCCGTCGATCTCGGCAGGCACGGAGTGTGGACCGTCGATCTCGCGCTCGATCACTGGTTCCCAGCCCTGGGGAAGATAATGGATGCTCTTGGTGCGCACATTGCTGTCATCCAGGGGGAGTGTTCCGGGCATGATGAGCGCATCGCGGTTGTCGGTGTTCCACAGCCGGTGGATCACGATGGCCATGTACTGGAGCACGCCACGGGTGCGCTGAAACTTCTCCAACGTGGACCAGTCCTCGTAGAGTCGGTCGAAGATCTCCGGGTGAATGGGGTAGGATCGGCACAGGCGCTCGAAATACTCGTTGGACTGGGTTTCTACCGGGAACTTCTCGGCATGTTGCCGGTAGAAATCGGAAAACTGGCGGCTGATCCCTTCCACCTCGGCCCGGTCGCCGGGATTCTCGAACAGGCGCCGGCGGACGATCTCGAAGGCCTCTTCGGTCGCAACCGGTTTCCAGACCGACTCGACCCGGGCGAAATACTTCTCCAGCGCTTCCAGGGCTCGCTGGCCCATGGTGCCGCCGGCTTCGACTTCCGATTCCGGCAGGGAGGCGAGCAGGATGGCGTTGGGGACGGCCTTCATGGCCTCGGTGAGCGCCTGAATGAAGCTCACATTGCTGTCGAAAGTGCCTGCCTTGTACTGCTTGCCCACCTCAAGCTGGCGGATGAAGGCCACCAGTTCGTCTATCAGGACCACGCAGGGGGCAGCCTGGCGGATCAGTTCTGTGAGGATCGCCTTGCCGGGCGAGGTGCCGTCCCGGTCACTGTCGGCAACTTGTGTGAGCCCCGCTTCACCCAGGAGTTGCCAGGCCAGCTCGCCCCACAGGGTGTTGATGGTGTGTTTGCCCTGTTTCCGCGGCTGGCTGGGCGAGAGCTTGATGCCGTCGATTACGGCTACACGGGCCTCGGGGAGGTCGGTGATACCCGCCTCGTCGAGCAGTGGCGGAATCCCGGTGAGACGGGAGGTGGGCACCGAGCGCGAAGCCAGGTGGTAGACAGCCAGCAGCGTGTGGGTCTTGCCACCGCCGAATGCGGTCTGCAACTGGATGACCGGATCGCCACCCTGGGCCGCCAGGCGCTGCGCCACCGAAATCAGTAGCAGGCGCATGCCTTCGGTGATGTAGGTACGGGCAAAGAACTGCTCCGCGTCCTGGTATTCAGCCGGCGCCGTACCGTTGGCCACCTGGGTGATGTCCGCGGCGAACTCCGATTGCTTGAAGGTGCCCTGCAGGACGTCTTTGTGTGGGGTGGCGATCTCGCGCCAGGGTTTGAGGCTCATATTTTATGATTTCTCGCTAGTCAGGTAATTCTGTTCAATGCATTTACGGTTCGCTGAAGACTTGGTGAGTACTGCTGTGCCTCATCTATATTCCAACGGTTCTCAACAAAATCACATAAAACCGTATTGTACTCCGGACCGATATGCGCATTCCCTGTTGGAAGCATGTCTCTGTGGAACCGCCTTCGTCCTTTTAATCGGATGACATCCAGCAAATGAGATTTGGGATCCTCCAGAGTGTCTGGTTCTCTGGTAAAGTTTGCCTTGGCGATACCAAGAAAATCTGCAAGATCATCTCTGTTTGCCAAAATCCAGGACTCTACCTCCCGCACTGCAACTCGAAAAATCAGGCTGTCAGGTAACGTATTAATATCCGGAAACCATTGTTGCCTCAGCGTTGGCGCACATTCATTCTGATCGAGATCAGTCATGACAAATACAAACAAGCCGGCATTTCCGCACATTTGAATGAGGTTTGGTGCCAGATTCTTTAGGTTGACACAACCTCTTTTATTCTCGGGAAAGCCGGAACGAAATATGAGCTGTTTGCCCGCCGGACTCGTCATATTGTGGTAATCAAAAAGCCGACGCATCACCGTGCAGGAGAGTTCGTCCTCAGCATATCCATAAAAACAGATTTCTTCCATGATCAAACATTTCCAATAGACACTGATGTTTTGGGGAGCAGTATATCCGCCGCGCTCATTCCGGCCTTCATCGCCGAAAGATCGTCTTTCGTCGGCACCTCAACTTTGGTGGATTCTCCATGCTCGCTGGGATTCAGAATCAGGAATGTTCCTGAAATACTGGTATCTGACAACAGGGTTGGACTGTGCGTACTAATAAACACCTGACCACCCGCCTTTTTTCTTGAGCGGCGCGCTTCTTCGAGCATTCTCGGTATTTGTTCCACAATCTTTTCATGTAACGATAATTCGGGTTCTTCCAGAAGGATCAGATTGTCTGATGCCATCAGTGTCCAGAGTAAAGCGATCAGCCGAAGTGTGCCATCCGAAAATTGATCTTCACGTTGCCATCCTGCATTCGGGCGCCAATGAACATAACGCATCTCCAAGTGGGGCTTTCCCGATTCATCATCCTTTACAAAACGTAATTCCTCGAAATGAGGAATAACCCTCTTGAGGATTTTTTCAATGCGTTTAAGCCTTGAATCTCTTGACCTTTTTTGTGTCTTCGAGATTTGTTCGAGAAATCCCTGCCCGAAAGGATCGGACTCCATTTGTTTGACGACGAACATTTCGCCATGTTTCAGTAACTGAGGAACAAGATGAAGATATAGGGTCTTTAAGAAAAATTCTGCGATCTCACGAAACTCCTTATTCGAATTGGTTAATTCCAGATATGTCTCTATCAGGCGTTCTCGGTCATTCCTGTCTTCATCATTCGGTCGATCCAGGATTAACTCGTCTTTTCGCCATACTTTTTCATGCTTCACAATCGGCCGCTGTCGCCCTTTACCTTCACTGGCGATGCCGAGTTCATATCGCCATGCTGCGATCTCATCATCGGATGTATTCTTCAGTTCAAAGGCTAACTCGATACCTTGCCCGGCTCGCCCGGCAAGACAACGTAATTTTCTCAGACCGCCGCGGGATGAAACGGATTGCTGAAGACCACCACCCTTCGGATTAACAACATCCCGCATGAAGCGGATGATATCTAGAAAGTTTGATTTTCCCGATGCATTGGGGCCTATCAAGAAAACAGTGTCCGTCAATTTGACATCTACACTACGAAAGTTCCGCCAGTTTTTTACTTCTATTTTGGAAATGAACATTTTTATTGCTCCTAAATATCCAGCCCCTGCTGCTCACCTTTGTGACCCACCTCATGGGAGGCCGTGACGATAGCATGCCAGGCGCCGATGATTTCATTATACGCCCGGGCGTCCTCGGCCCAGCCGGCCCGTTCGCAGAGGGTGTAGAGGTGGTAGGCAAGCTGGCGCAGGGGCTCGCCTTTTTCCGGCATGCGGGCCAGCAGCTCGCCGGCGGCGGATTCGCCGTCTTCGTTTAGGCGGCGGATCATGTGGTGCAGGGCCTCCCACACGGGGGTGCGATCGTCCCGGGTCGGATCCCACTCCGTGGGATACTCCTTCCACTTGAGCAGGCGGACCTTGCCGCCGCCGGATTCGATCACACCGGCTTCCTTGACGCCATCCACTGCGGTGCCCTTTGCCTGAGCCAGCGTATTCGCTTCGCCGAAGGGGCCGCTCTTCCAGCCGTACTGCTCGAACCAGGCCGAGCAGAACTGGGTGTCGTTGTCGAAGCTGCCGGACTCGGGGCTGAGGTATTCGGTGATGGCGCGGTTGATGAGGATCAGCGCATCATGCACGGTCATACGTGAACCGTCCTGGTTCAGCACCGCCTCGTACTGGGAGAAGATGGCCATGCCGGGGCCGATGGCGGCCTGGGCCAGGTCCACCGGCGCGATGGGAGAGGCGCCTTCCGAGCCACCAATCATCGCCTCCAGTGCCTCGGGCATCTCGCGGCGCAACTGGCGCTGGAAGTCCTTGCGGGAGATAGAATCAGCCTGAGTGGCGCGTTTGCGGCAGACGAGGACGACGGAGGAGGCCAGGGCGTTGGTGCCGACACCAATCATGCGGCCACCTCGCTCTGTTCGAAGAGGCCAAGTGCCATCAATGGAGAAGCCGGCCTGGATGTCCGCCTCCAGAAAGGTCTCCCAACCGGTGCTGGTGGTGCTGCCTTCCTTGGTTTCCGACTGCTTGAAGGCATAGTAGATGGTCACCGGAAAGGCTGGATGGGCCTGCTCGGCCAGGTTGTGCAGGGCCTGTTTCATGCCTTCCAAAAAGAACGCTTCTGCCTTTTCCTTGCTGCCGTGGCGGTAGGGCGTGGCCACCAGCTCTTCCGCCTTGGGCACGGCCAGGGTAGCGAACAGGCCGGGATAGATGGGTTTCAGGCTGCGGCGCAACCAGACGTAGAAGAAGTCGGAGAGGTCTGCGTAGCCGATGTTGTCGTAATATGGTGGGTCAGTTGAAACCACTTTTTCTTGGCTGATTGATTGATTTGAAGCATCAGCTTGAGCTGCATATCCCTTCGCTTTCGCAGGAAGTGATTCAACGACCTTCTTAACCCAATCAAGACCACCGATAAAATGCCCTGTTGATTCCGAGAAAGGGTTGACCTCTGCAAAATCCCAAACCATGGGGATGGCTTGTCTGGCAAAGGTGTTACGAAGGGTATCTCGCTGTGGTGTCCAACTAGCAATACTTGACCATGCATCGGCAGACCTATCCAATGCAAACGCCAAATACACCGCCACCGCATCGCCATAGGCGGTGGCGCCGGTGCCGCCGGCGTCGAGGCCTTGGCCGTCATCGTCCCAGCCGGATTTTCGGGCGTCTTCGATGACCTTTTCGCGGGCTTCCTGTACCAGATCGGAGAAGGTGGTCAGCGCCACCAGTTGGCGGGGGGTGAAATAGTCTCCAAAAGTCTTGAATCCGTATATTCTCCCCTGCGCATTACTGGCCCATGTTCCCCTACTAGGAGTTTCCGGCTTCCATTCCGGTTTGGCTGATTCAGCTATGTCCACATGCTCTTCTATTGGGCTAAGATAAACCCGGCCCCGATGCCCTTCAGCCACAATGGCCATCAATCGTTGACCCATCCTTCCAGCATTTGCTTCATCATCGATATAGGAATATGACATCGGTGTATCTGAAAAGAGGCAACGAAAACTTCCTCTGCTAATTTTTGTACCTTTCTTTGCTTCTTCTGGCGGCTTGCCCACCCGCACCTCGAAGCGATAGCTGTCTTTCTCCACGATCGGCTCCACCCAGGCCTGCTTGCCCTTCTTGCTGGAGAGCACGAAGCTGGAGGCCAGCGGCACATCCACATGGGAAAAGGCAGGATTGGGGCTCTTGACCGTGCGCGCCCAGAGCCAGGCGATGACGGTGAGTTCCTGCCCTTCGTAGGGCTTGAGGTCGGGTCGCCCTGCCTGCGCCGTGCCACCCGGCGCGGCAGGCAGGCCGGCGACCATTTCCTTTGTGATCTTGACCTTGGGATAGAGGTGACCGATGCGCTTTTCGGCCTGTTCGCGCATCCAGTGGCCATAGCGGCGCACATCCTCGGCGAGGCCCGTGGCGCCGGGCCAGTCGTTGCCCAGCTTTTTTTGCTTTTCGTTCTCGGGAATCGGCCCCACCGGTGCGCGTCCGGCGAATTTGGGCGGGATCTCGATCATGGCCTTGTTGATCGTAACCGCCACCGGATTGAGATCGGAGGCCCAGGCTTCCAGCCCCAGCCGCTGCGCCTCCAGCGGAATGGCGCCGCCGCCGGCGAAGGGATCGTGAAAGGCAGGCAACTTGTCCGGATTGAACAGCTCGGCAGCCTGGGGGTGTTCCTTGTTCAGCTCGCAGACCTCGCGCCAGCTCTTGCGGATCTCGGCGCGGGCACGCTCCAGCACCGCCTCGTTGTTGGTGTTCTCCCACTTGACCAACTCACGGATGATGTCGAACAGCTCCTCGCGCCGCTTCGCTGCCTCCTGTTTGTTGACACCATACTTGAACCCTCCGCCTTGCTGGTAGCCGGGATCGTTGACCATCTGCGCAAACAACACGGCCCGCGCCGCCGCCAGCGGCCGCCGCGCCCACCACAGGTGCAGGGTGCTGGGATGCCCGTGGCGAATGGACTTCTCCCGCGCCGCCTCGCGGTTGATGTCGTCCAGCGGCAGGGCGACTTCGATGAGTTTTTTGGGGGATTTGATGTTGGTCATTGTTGTCCTATTTCCAGTGATCCGGGCGGTGCAAGACAAAGCCATCGGCCTTGGTGACCGAAGCGGGTAATTGGCTACGCCGAAACGTGGTTTCGTTGATAATGAAATAACCATTCGCGGCCATGGTCAGTTCGTGAGAACGGCGTTTGGGCGGCAGGGCGATGATGATGCGCTTATGTGGAAAGCGGGTTCTGACCTGTTTCACCGGCGTGGTTAGATCGCTGTCCGCGGAGACGATGAGCGCGGTATCGAATCGGTCTTCATAAGCATCACACAATAACTGCGTGGCAATGTTCACGTCCGTCATCTTTTCTTCATAATCGCTCCAGCTGGCGCCACAGTTCCTGCATTGTTTCTGTTTTTCAAGATAATGGCCGTAGTGGATGCTCAAATCAGGCAGCGTGCCCAGTGCTTCCAGGTAGATATTCTGACGACGCATATCGGCTGCATTTCGGCCATTGGTGCGAATACGGGCCGTAAAATAATGGCTGTGTTCCAATTGCTGGCCGTGACGCAGCAGGGAGGTGGAGAGCGCCACCAAATCCAGCCAGTAGTACTTTCGCCAGCCTTGGGCGCGCAGGCCGAAATAGAGATTGAACCCATCGATGTAGCTGATGAGCCGTGTCATGCGACCCGCCTCGACGAACAAGGATCTTCCGGCTCAAGCGCCTTGACAACTGGGCCGATAACCCCAATAATACGGGAAGTTAACCCCGCCGGGGATAGTATCCCCGGCCCAACGCCTCCCTTGTGGAGGCGTTTCTCTTTAGCTCCACCGGGGAGAGCATCCCCGGCCCCACGCCTTCCTCGAGGGGGCGTCTCTATTCCTGCTCCCCGAAAATGGCCGTAACAAGAAAAATCCATTTCGATCATGTGGTTGCCTCCACTGCTGTAGCCTTGGAAAGCAGATCGTCAAGACTGTAGTTAATGCTCGCGACGCCGAAATCCGGCTCAGCGCTGAAGGGGTTGCGTATGTAGTACGGCCCCTCGTAGCCATCACCATCCACGATCACAACGGCCAGGATGAACTTGTCCGCCTGGTTGAGGGCGTAGAGGATCTCGTTGCGGCTGACGGTGATGGTGGTCTGGCCGCGGGCTCTACCCTTGACCTCGATGTGGCGGTCGGGTTTGATGGAGCCGTCTGGATTGGGCTTGGGGCGGGCGGTAATGTCCCAGCCGCATTTCTCGGCGGAGACGTCCCGGACTTCGTGCCCGAAGCTGCGCTCCACCTCCATGACGGCTTGCATGGCGATTTCCTCGATGCGGGAACGGGCCTCGGCATCGGCAGTGAAGGTCGCCTCGCCCTTGCGGCTTGCCAGCAGGCCCTGCGGGATGACCAGGGCGCCACCGATGACCACAGGGGTGCTGGAGACAACATTCTTCATGGCCTCCAGTTCCCGCTTGCGCTGGGCCAGGCGCTCGGTGAGTTCGTCTACCCGGCGGCGGGCCATTTCCGGCTGCATGCGGGGTTGCTTGCCCGCTTTAACATCCTCATCGAGTTTGATGTAGCGGTCCGACCAGTAGTTGATCTCCTTGACCAGGCGGTCGTTGACCGCCGCCAGGATCTTGTCGGCCTGGCGTTCGCGGCGGGTCTTCACCTCATGGTAGTGTTCGGGGACCAGTTTCTGGCTGGCATAGTTCAGGGCCAGGCCTTCCAGGTTCTGCTTTACCCAAGGAGAATCCAGGACATCCTCGATCAGGGTTTTGTCCGCATCACTGATCGGCTGCATATCGAGGTGAGGCGCCCAGCCAGCGAACGTCGTGTTACCGTGTTGGTCGATGGCCACGAACTGGAGGCGGCGTGAGACGGCGCGGGGGTTGTCCGCGCCGCTCTCCCGCACCTCGTGGTCGATCATGAACAGGATGCGCGGCTCGGTGCCGTCGTCGTTGGGGTCGACCAGAATGGCGCCCTGTTTCAGCTTGGCGCGGTGTGCCGAGAGGATCAGGTCGGTGGTGGCATTCATCAGGGGATGGGCCGGGTGGACCAGGTCGGCCATGGGTTTGCCATGGATGCGGACCTTGTCCTTCTCAAAGCAGATGCGCTCGTATTTCTTGAGCACCGGGGTGCGGGTCTCGCCAATGACCCGGTCGCGCTCCCGGATGGCGGCGGGCACGTGCCGGATCTCGAAACGGCCCGGCTCGCGGGGGCGCATCTCGCCCCCTAGCGACTGGAAGGCCTCGGTGAAGAAGGCGCGGATGAAATAGGGTTGCAGCTTGCGCGCCTCGGCCTTTTCCATCTCCTCCTTGACATGGTAGAGATCCTCCAGCGTCATGTGCTGGTCCACCAAGGCGTTGCGGCGGATGATCTCCTTCAGGTGCTCGGTATCCAGGGCGCCCTCGATCTTCTTCTCCAGTCGGG
>WGBK01000088.1 GCA_015494335.1 Gammaproteobacteria bacterium
GTTGCGGGCCTGTGGCATGCTCGGCTGGCATTGCTGTTGATGCTGCTGGTGCTGATGCATGCCCTGGCGGCCCTGAAACATCACTTCATAGACGGCGACGACAGCCTGCTGCGCATGATCGGGCTGCGCGGCCAAACCACCCACCCGGAGGACCCGAAATGAGAAAATACCTGATCCCCCTGTTTCTGCTTTCCCTGGCCTCGACGGCCGGCGCTGCGGAACGCTATGTCATCGACACCAAGGGCATGCATGCCTTCATCACCTTCAAGATCATGCACCTGCAATACAGCTGGCTGGCCGGTCGTTTCGACCGCTTTGACGGAGAGTTACTCTACGACGAGAACAACCCGGCCAACAATTCGGTCAAGGTCAACATCGATGTGGCCAGCATCGACACCAACCATGCCCTGCGCGACAAGCATCTGCGCGGCAAGCGTTTCTTCGAGGTCGAGAAATACCCGAAGGCGAGCTTCGTCAGCACCGGCTGGGTGGACCGCGGCAACGGCAAGGCGACGCTTAAGGGGCGCTTCAGTCTGCGTGGCGTCACCAAGGATATCGAGATCGATGTGACGCAGATCGGCGCCGGCAAGGATCCCTGGGGCGGATTCCGTCGCGGCTTCGAGGGTCGGACCACGCTGAACCTGTCCGATTATGCGATGAACGACGGTCCGATGCTCGGCCCGCTGGCCGAGAAGGTGGAGCTGTGGCTGTCCGTCGAGGGCGTGCGCCAGCCGCAATGACGTCCGGGGTCATTCCGTGGCGAGCAGGTAGAGCAATACCAGGCAGGCCACGGCCAGCACCGCGCTGAGACCTTTCCAGAAGGCCAGCGGGTTGCGCTCGATCAGCGGCGGGGCATCGTCGGCGAGGAATTTCGGGTTCGGGTGTGAGAGGTCGTAGAGGAACTCGGATAGGGTGTCGTAGCGCTTCAGCGGGTTCGGGTGCACGGCCTTGCGCAGCGCGGCATCGACCCAGGGCTGGATCTTGTCGTTGTATTCCCGCGCCGAACGATAACGCAGCTTGGCGGCATCACGCGGTCGCTCGCTGTGGCCGTAGGGTAAATGGCCGGTCAGCAGTTCGTAGGCAATGACGCCGAGGGAGAAGATGTCGCTGCGGTTGCTGTATTCGCCCTCGATGCATTCCGGCGCGGTGTAGTCGACGGTGCCCTGCACCCTGCCCTCGTCGAAGCTGCTGCTGATCTCGCGCGCGCCGGCCACGCGGGTGGAACCAAAGTCGATGATCTTGAGCACGCCGTTGACATCGATCAGCACATTTTCCGGCTTCAGGTCCAGGTGCACCATTTCGAGGCGATGGAAGGCGCGCAGTCCTTCGGTGATCTGCTTCAGGTAGTCGCGCACGGTGTTGATGTGGGTCTGCGGATGATCCTCCATCCACTGCCGCAGCGACTGGCCTTCGATGTATTCCGCGACATTGTAGAGAAAGCGCCGCCCCGGCGTGTCTATCATGCGCAGCACATGGGGGCTTTGGATGCGCCGGCCCACCCATTCCTCGTGCAGAAAACCGTCGAGATAGGTCGGATCGTCCTTGAAGTTGACCGACGGGGTCTTGAGGATCACCTTGTCGCCACCTTGCAGATCCCGCGCCAGGAATACCTCACTGCGCGCCGAGGCATGCAATTCGTGCAGGATCTCATAGTCGTCGATCTTCATGCCCGGCGCCAGCGGCGGCGGAAACGGCAGCTCGGTGAGCTTCTGCAGGATATCCTCTTCGGTCTGCGTCGGCAGGGACTGCACCTGCAGCAGCTGGCAGGTCACATTGTCGTTGCTGCCGTGGTAGAGGGCTTCCTCGACGATGGCGTTGACGCAGCCCTGCAGGTTGTCGCCATGCTCGGCCAGCAACTCGCGCAGGCGGTTGTCGGTGACGAAACCGCTGACGCCATCGGTTACGAACAGGAACAGATCCCCCGGCGACACCGCCAGCGACTGGTAGTCGATATCCACATGCACATCCACGCCCATGGCCCGCGACAAAAAGTCGCGATCCTTCGCCACCCAGATGCGATGGTCGCGCGTCAGCAGCTGCAGATCACCATCACGGAACAGGTAG
>WGBK01000089.1 GCA_015494335.1 Gammaproteobacteria bacterium
CATCAAGACCGCCCTGGACAGCGTTTCGGCAAATGTCATGGTCACCGATGCCGACTACAACATCGTTTATATCAACCCGGCCATAGAGAAGATGTTCCACGATGCAGAGGATGACATCCGCAAGGATCTGCCGGACTTCGATGCCTCGAACCTGATCGGACAGAACATCGATATCTTCCACAGGAACCCCGAGCACCAGCGCAGCATGCTCGATCGCCTCACCGAATCCTACACCGCCGATATCCGCGTCGGAGGACGTTACCTGCGCGTGATTGCGGCGCCGGTCATCTCCGACGAGGGGCGGCGCATCGGAGCCGTGGCGGAATGGCTGGACCGCACCGCCGAAGTCGCCATCGAACAGGAACTCAACGAACTGGTGACCGAGGCCCAGGGCGGACATCTCAGCACCCGTTTGTCAATCGATGGCAAGCAGGGCTTTTTCCGTCAGCTGGCGGAGAATCTCAACGGCATGCTGGATGTGCTGGAGGCCACCTTCACCGACATCAACGGCGTCATGGGCGGCATGCGCAACGGCGACCTGTCGATGACCATCGACCGCGCCTACGACGGCCTGTTCGGCGAGGTCAAGGACAATGTCAACGGCACCATCGAACGCCTGCGCGAGATCGTTTCCGATATCCGCGAATCGGCGATGCAGATCGAGAGCAGTTCCACCGAACTGGCCCAGGGCAACCACAACCTGTCCAGCCGTACCGAGCAGCAGGCTGCGGCGCTGGAGGAAGTGGCCTCGAGCATGGAGGAGATCACCTCCACGGTGAAACAGAACGCCGACAATGCCGAGCACGCCAATGTACTGGCCACCACGGCCGGCCAGACCGCCGACGAGGGCGGCCAGGTGGTCGAGAACGCGGTCATGGCGATGGAGGAGATCAACCAGTCCAGCGCCCGCATTGCCGAGATCATCGGCGTCATCGACGAGATCGCCTTCCAGACCAACCTGCTGGCCCTGAACGCCTCGGTCGAGGCGGCGCGGGCCGGCGAACAGGGCCGCGGCTTTGCCGTGGTCGCCACCGAGGTGCGCAACCTGGCCCAGCGCAGCGCGACCGCCGCCAAGGAGATCAAGGAGCTGATCAACGACTCGGTGAAGAAGGTGCAGGCCGGTACCGAACTGGTCAACGAATCCGGCGAAAAGCTCGGCGAGATCGTCAGCGGCGTACGCAAGGTAAAGGACATCGTGGCCGAGATCGCAGCCGCCAGTTCCGAGCAGGCCACCGGCGTCGACCAGGTCAGCACCGCGATTACCAGCATGGACGATCTGACCCAGCAGAATGCCGCCCTTGCCGAGGAAGCCTCGGCCGCCAGCACCAACATGTCGGAGCAGGCCAAGATCATGGCGCGGCAGATGCAGTTCTTCAATACCCAGGTGAGCGAGAAAAAGGCCGGTTCCACGCTGGATTTCGCCCTCGCCCGCAACAAGCACAATGCCTGGAAGAATCGCCTGCGCCACTTCCTCGACGGCCAGGAACCGCTCACCGACGCCCATGCCGTTTCGCACAAGGACTGCGATCTGGGAAAATGGCTGTACAGCGACGGTCTCAAGCTCTACGGCGATCTCGCCTCGATGCAGGAAATGGAAGACGTGCACGAGAAGATGCACGGTTACATCGGCGAGATCATCAAGCAGTACAACTCCGGCAACAAGGGCGAGGCAGAAAAACTCTACCAGCAGGTCACCCAGTGCTCCGATACCGTGGTGCGCTGCCTGAGCAGCGTCGAAAACGAAGTCAAGCATCGTCACTGAGTCCACGCAGATGAATGCCACGGCCACAGCAGAACAGGAATACCTGACCTTTACCCTGGGCGAGGAACAGTACGGGGTGGATATCCTCAAGGTGCAGGAGATACGCGGCTGGGAACCCCTGCGCGAGATGCATGATGTCCCGCCCAGCATCAAGGGCGTGCTGGATTTCCGCGGACGCATCATTCCGATCATCGACCTGCGCATCCGTTTTTCTGTGCAGCCGGTGGACTATCTGCCGACCACCGTGATCATCGTGCTGTCGAGACAGGAAGGCGACATGATGGGCGTCGTGGTTGACGCGGTTTCTGACGTGCTGAGCATCCGTTCCGAGGATATCAAGCCACCACCGAGCCTCGGCTCCCACATCAATACCGAGTATGTCAGCGGCATGGTCAGCCTGGAGCAGGGCATGGTCATGTTGATCGAAGCCGACCGATTGATCGACCCCGAAGCCATCGAAGCCGCCGAGCGGCAGGCGGTTTTGCCATGACGGCAGGGAAGAAGGCGGGCGGAAGACGCGGCCCGAAGCAGGTGATCGACTACGATCCGCTGGCCTGGCTGGAAGAAGGAGGCGAGGAACCGGCCTCACCCGAACCGCAGGTGGAAGCCGAAGCGCCCGCAAATGCCGATGAGCCAATGGCTTCGCCACCGGAGACCGTCGATGCGGTCGAAACGGAGGCGGATCCCGGTTATGGTTTCTTCGACGATGCCGAAGCTGCGGAAACCGCAGTCGAGAGTTCGGCGGCCGAGGAGCCGGAACAGGATGTCGGCTATGGCTTTTTCGATGACGAGGAACCGGCTGCCGATACCGCTAAGGGCTCGGAGCCCGAAACTGAAATCGACGAGAGCGGCTATGGATTCTTCGACGATGCGCCGAGCGGCGGAAGCGCCACGGAAGCCTGGAAGGATGAGGATGCGGTGATCCATTTCGGCGCAGAGCTGGTGATTCGCAATGTCGCCCAGGCCCATCGCCTGCTTGCCGAAACCCTGTCCCGGGGATTTGATGTGCGCATCGATGCCGGTGACCTGCAGAAGATCGACTGCGCCGGTCTGCAGATGATCTATAGTCTGGTGATGACGCTGGAAAAAACCGGCCAGAAGATTCACTGGGAAAAGCCTTCCCCGTTGATCGACGGCCGCGCCTCCGAAATCGGACTGCCTGCCCTGTGCCCGGCAGACGAGCAGGAAGGCGACGACAGCGCCTTTGGTTTTTTCTAGGATGAACATGAATTCGATCAGCGAAACGCCCCCCGGCCAGGCGGCCACCGACGAAAGGGAGGAATGGTCCCAGGTGAGGGAAACCGTGCGCATGCTGTTTCTCGCCGTGGCCCAGATCGAGATTGCGCTGGGCGAGAGCGATGATTCTGTCGGGCAGCTGACCACGGCCTTCACCCGGATGATGACCCATGAACAGTCCATCGCCGAATCCGTGGAACAGTTGCCCGATACACCGGAAACCCGAAGCCTGCGCGAGGATATCCGCGGCCGCGCCAACCAGGTCACTGCGGAAATGCAATCCGCCATCATGGCCTTCCAGTTCTACGACAAGCTGACACAACGCCTGGCCCATGTCGGTTCCAGCCTCGAGGCCATGAGCGAACTGGTGGGGGATGAACGGCGTCTGCACGACCCGGCCGAGTGGCGGGCCTTGCAGGACCGGATCAAGTCCCGCTACAGCATGCGCGAGGAGCGGGAAATGTTCGAGCGCATCATGCAGGGCGGCGATGTGCGGGAAGCGGTGCGCCTCTACAACGAGGCCCATCGGCAGGATTTGCAGGACGATGTCGAGTTCTTCTGACATGAGTTCAGCCATCGACCACGACAAGGAATTCGAATTTACCCGCGAGGATTTCGACTACCTGCGCAAGATCGTTACCGCCACCACCGGCATCATCGCCGACGACGACAAGTACACCATGTACTATTCGCGGCTGGCGCGCCGCGTGCGTAAGCTCGGTCTGAAGAATTTCCGCGAGTACCGCGCCTATCTCGAGGCCAACCGCGACGAGGAAATCATCGAGCTGGTCAACTCGGTCACCACCAACCTGACCGCCTTTTTCCGCGAGAAGCACCATTTCGAATTTCTCGCCGACAGCATCGTGCCGAAACTGCGTGCCAGACGGCGTATCCGCTGCTGGTCCGCGGGCTGCTCCACCGGCGAGGAACCCTACAGCATCGCCATGACCCTGGCCGAGGCGATACCCGATATCCAGCGCTGGGATGTGGAGATTCTTGCCACCGACATCGATTCCAATGTGCTCAGGAAAGCCGCCAGCGGCATCTATGAGATGAGCCGGGTGGATGGAATGGAGCCGCGCCTGCTCAAGCGCTTCTTCAAGCGCGGTGCGGGACGCAACGAAGGTTATGTGAAGATCAATCCCGAGTTGTCGGACATGATCCGCTTCGAGCAGCTCAACCTGCTGCATCGCTGGCCGATCAGCGAGCCGCTGGATTTCATCTTCTGCCGCAATGTGGTGATCTATTTCGACAAGCCGACCAAGAACAAGCTGGTCGATCGCTATGCCGACCAGCTGATCGACGAGGGCTGGCTGTTCATGGGGCATTCCGAGTCGCTGTTCAAGTCCACCGAGCGCTTCAAGCTGCTGGGCAAGACCATCTACCAGAAGGTCGAGTGATGGCTGTCCCGGCGATTCGCAAGGAAGACTTTCCCAAGCCGCTACCCGGTTTCGAGGGCATCAACCGCTACTGGGACCGACGCCACCGGATGATCTCGGCCAAGATCCTGCCTGGCGAATACTATGTCACGATCCACAACGAGCTGATCTCCACCGTGCTCGGCTCCTGCGTTTCCGCCTGCGTGCGCGATGTACGCCACGGCATAGGCGCGATGAATCATTTTCTGCTGCCCTTGCATGATGACCAGCCCTGGTCGGAGCAGCTCGGCCCCGACAGCCTGGCCACCCGCTATGGCAACTACGCCATGGAACACATGATCAACGATGTGCTCAAGTTCGGCGGGCGCAAGGAATATCTCGAGTTCAAGGTTTTCGGCGGTTCCAAGGTCATCAGCGACATGGGCAGCGTCGGCGACAACAATATCCGTTTCGTGCTCGATTACCTGGCGCTGGAAGGCTACCGCGTGGTGGCGCAGGATGTCGGCGGCATCAACCCGCGCAAGATCGTCTATCATCCCCAGACCGGCAAGGTGCGGATGAAGAAGATCCGCGACCTGCACAACGACACCATTATCAAGCGCGAAACCGAATTCATGCAATCCATCGACAAGCCGGAGCAGGTCGCCGGCGAGATCGAGCTTTTCTGAGGTAACCCCGTGATCAGAGTACTGGTCGTCGACGACTCCGCGCTGATCCGCCAGTTGCTGACGAAGATTCTCGAAAGCGATCCGCAGATCGAGGTGGTCGGCAGCGCCCCCGACCCTTATGTTGCGCGGGACAAGATCAAGAAACTCAACCCGGATGTGCTGACACTGGACGTGGAGATGCCGCGCATGGATGGCGTCACCTTCCTGCGCAACCTGATGCGCCTGCGGCCGATGCCGGTGGTGATGGTTTCCACGCTGACCGATGCCGGGGCCGATGTCACCCTGCGCGCCCTCGAACTGGGTGCCGTCGATTATGTTTCCAAGCCCAAGCTCAATGTTCAGGAAGAGCTGCAGGGTTATGCCCGCGAGATCATCGACAAGGTCAAGGCCGCCGCCCGTGCCCGGGTGCGCGGCATCGATGCCTCACCGGCGGCATCGAAACCCTTGCAGGCGCCGTCGCGTGCCGCCGGTGCCGGGCATTTCAAGACCACCGACATGATCATTGCCATCGGCGCTTCCACCGGCGGCACCGAAGCGATCAAGGATGTGCTCTGCCAGTTGCCGCCGAGTACGCCGGGTATCGTCATCACCCAGCACATCCCGGCCGCCTTCAGCAAGCCCTTCTCGGAACGGCTCAACAACAATTCGGCAATGACCGTGACCCAGGCCGAGGACGGTCAGCAGATCCTGCCCGGGCATGCCTATGTTGCGCCCGGCGACCGCCACCTGGAAGTGGTGCGGGACGGCGCGCGTTTTGTCTGTCGTCTGCTGGATACCGAGCCGGTCAACCGCCACAAGCCGTCGGTCGAAGTCATGTTCAACTCTGTGGCGCGCAATGTCGGCAAGAATGCCCTTTGCGTGCTGCTCACCGGCATGGGCGACGACGGCGCCGACGCCATGGGCGAAATGAAGAAGGCCGGCGCGCCGACCATCGCCCAGGATGAGGCTTCCAGCGTGGTCTGGGGCATGCCCGGCGAGGCGGTCAAGCGCGGCCATGCCGACGAGGTACTGCCGCTGCATAACATCGCGGAGCGCATTCTGTACCATGTCGCCAAGCGTGGTTGAAGGGGGTATCCTTCGGTCTTTCCGCTGACCCTGTGCCGAGCCTTGCTGTCCTCCCTGCGCGCCATCGCCTTCGATCTCGACGATACCCTTTGGCCCTGCATGCCGACCATCCGTCGCGCCGAGCGCGCCACCTACGAATGGCTCAGTGCGCACTACCCCCGCATCACCGATGCCCTGGGCGAACAGGGTCTGTCCGACTATCGCAAGGCCTTCATGGATCGCCACCCGGACTATCGAGTCGACCTGTCGCTGATGCGTCGCGAGATGCTGGCCGAGCTGGCTCGGGAATACGGCTATGACCCCGAACCGCTGTCGCGCGAAGGCTTCGAGCTGTTCCTGGAAATGCGCCACGAAGTGGAGTTCTACGATGATGTGTTCCCGGTGCTGCGGCAACTGAAGGGGCGCTACCGGCTGGGGTCCATCAGCAACGGCAACGCCAGCGCCGCGCGCACCCCGTTGCGCGATTACTTCGATCACCAGGTGAATGCCGCCGAAGTGATGGCGCGCAAGCCGGACCGGCGTATCTTCGAGGCTTTCTGCGAGGGTCTCGATCTGCCGATTGAACAGTGCCTGCTGGTGGGCGACGACCCGGAGTACGACATCCGGGGCGCTCGTCAGGCCGGCATGCCGGCGATATGGATCAACCGCGAGGGCAGGGAATGGCCCCTGCCGGA
>WGBK01000090.1 GCA_015494335.1 Gammaproteobacteria bacterium
ACCATGGACGGGAACCCTTGAGCGAGTTCTGGAATACATCCCATCCCCGACCGGCGCTGGTTCTGGCCGGCTCCCTCGAATGGCCCGGTTCATGGCGCGAGCGTCTGCCGGATAACAGCGGTCCCGTTTTCGAAGCCTGCGTCCATCCTCTGACGCTTCGGGAAAGCGAGGAGTTCCTGTCCAGCCGCCTGTGCCCCCGGGCGGGTCAGCGGCTGGTGCTGGGCCGTCCCCTGCGCAGGGCGATCCGGCAGGCCCGGGGTCGGGTGCCGCGCCTGCTCGAGCTGGCCAGATCGCAGCCTGCCGAATGCCGGGATCGGACCCTGCCATCCACCACCGGATGGCGCTGGGGCTTAGCGCTTGCGCTGCTGGTTCCGCTCGTTGTGCTGTTGGGCCGGTACTGGCCCCTGGCCGGTTCGGAACCCGTCCTGATTGAAACGGCGGTACCTGCAAGGCCCGCTCCAGTCTTGCCCGTGATGCCGGTAGTACGGCAACCGGAGTCGAAGCCGTCGTTGCCGGAAGCATCGGTATCTGTGGCGCGTGAGTCAGTCTCCCTGCCCGTCGAACCCCCGGTGGAAACGGAGCTGTCCGCGGCCAGTGCCATCGAAAAGATGACCCCTGCAAAACCGCCGTCCGAGGCCTCTCCAGTACGCCGGAAGCTGCCAGTCGAGACGGCTGCCGTTGATCGTAACGCGGATCTGCCGCTGTTGCAGCAGCGCCTGCAGGCCACGCGGAAATGGTTTCAAAGCGGGGATGGAGGCCGTTACTCGATCCAGTTGATGACCCTGGGCGGCAGCAAAGACAGCGCGGCATCCCTGCAGCGCTTTCTGGAAAAACTGCAGGGGCAGGGTGTGGATCCCGGTCTTCTGTGGATCTATCACGCCTCCAGCGACAGGCGACCGAAAGGCTATTTTGGCCTGCTCCACGGGCGTTATGAAACCCGCGATCAGGCCGCTTCCGCAATAGCAGAACTTCCCCCTGGGCTGAGGGTGAAGCGGCCCCTGTTGCGCAGTCTGGAAGCACTGCGCAAGGAGACCGGGATTCCTTGACCCAGGCCGTCTCGATCGGACCTCGGCTCATGCTATGATCCGCGCTTTGCGCAAAGCCAGGAGAGTGCAATGACCCAGCAGACCTACGATTTCATCGTCATTGGCAGCGGACCGGCGGGCAAGTCCGCCGCGATCCTGGCCGCCAAGCTCGGGAAATCGGTGCTGATGATCGAGAAGAACCCGGTGATCGGCGGCGTCTCGGTGCATTCCGGCACCATTCCCAGCAAGACCCTGCGCGAGACGGTGCTGTACCTGACCGGCTGGCGTCAGCGCGGCTTCTATGGTCTCAGCTACAAGGTCAAGCAGGACATCACCGCCGCCGATCTGCACCAGCGGCTGGATCTGACCCTGAGTCATGAAGTGGATGTTCTGCAGCACCAGTTGAACCGAAATAATGTCAAGGTTGTCAATGGCTTGGCGCGTTTTCTTGATCCACATTCTGTTGTTGTGGAAATGCAGGACGGCAGCGAGGAAATGTTCCATGCGAAGAAATTCCTGGTCTGCGTCGGCACCCGCCCGCACCGCCCGGCGCACATTCCCTTCGATGGTGAAACCATCATCGACAGCGACGATATCCTCAAGCTGCAGCGCATTCCCAAGTCGCTGCTGGTCGTCGGCGCCGGGGTCATCGGCATCGAATATGCCACCATCTACAATGCCCTGGACACCGATGTCACTATCGTCGATGCCAAGCCGCGTTTCCTCGATTTTGTCGACGACGAGATCATAGAGGATTTCACCCATCTGCTGCGGGATTCGGCCGTTACCCTGCGGCTCAACGAGGAAATCGACAATATCGAGAAGCGCGACGACGGCCGCGTGGTGACCCGCCTCAAGAGTGGCAAGAGCATCATCGCCGATACGGTGCTGTTCGCCGCCGGAAGGCAGGGCATGACCGACGAACTGGTGCTGGAGAATGCCGGTCTCGAGGTGGACAAGCGTGGGCGCATCCGGGTCAACGACCAGTACCAGACCGAGGTGCCGCACATCTACGCTGCCGGCGATGTCATCGGCTTTCCCAGCCTGGCCTCGACCTCGATGGAGCAGGGCCGCGTGGCCGCCTGCCATGCCTTCCAGCTTGATTGCCCGGACCAGTCGCACCTGTTTCCCTACGGCATCTACTCGGTGCCGGAGATCAGCATGGTCGGTCTCACCGAACAGGATTGCCAGAAGCAGGGGATTGCCTACGAAACCGGCGTTGCTCGTCTGCGCGAGATCGCCCGCGGCCAGATCATGGGGCTCAACGAGGGCAAGCTGAAAATGCTGTTTGCCCTTGACGATCGCCGGTTGTTGGGCGTGCACATCGTCGGAGAAGGGGCCACCGAGCTGGTGCACATCGGTCAGGCGGTGATTTCCCACGGCGGCGGGCTGGAATATTTCCTGCAATCGGTGTTCAATTATCCGACGCTGGCGGAAGCCTACAAGGTGGCGGCGCTGGACGCCTGGAACCGTCTGTCGATCTGATTGCCGGCTTCCGGCCGGGATTGATCCAGGTCAAGAGGAGTCAAACCCTCGAGGAAAAGGGTTTATTAGAGAATCATGATATAGCATAATGCTTTCACTCACATAACGATGGAGATGGTAGAACAATGAAAACACTGACCCGCAACCTGCTGGTAGCTGGACTGCTGACATTCTCGTGGAGTGCGCATGCCAGCAGTGACTTTTTCAGCGGCAAAGACTGCCCGCCCTGGGAGTATGATTGCAACGACTGGCCCGAATGGACCCCGATGTACTGGATGGAAGAGCTCTCGGACAGCTTTGACGACAACAACAACGATTACTGGCGTTATGGCTATGCGCCCTATGGGCCGCCCCCGGTCTATGGTCCGGCACCCTACGGACCGCCCCCGGGTGTTGTAGCGCCTTACGGCCGTCCGCTGCCGCCTCCGGGCTTCGCTCCGGCGCCCTATGGTCGTCCGGTACCGCCCCCGGGCTTCGCTCCGGCACCCTATGGCCGTCCGCCCGTGCCGCCGGCCCCTTACGGTCGCCCGGTACCGCCGCGCCCGGCTCCGCAGCAGCAACAGCAGCGCCCGCCGGCACCGCAGGGCAAGTAAGGCCCGCGCCGCAACGCAACCGGACCGGTTCCGACCGCTGCGGTTGCAAATGGCTTGTCCGAAGGCCTGTCTCTGGCCAGTGCGTCAGCACTGTTCCCAGGGCAGGCCTTCGTAACGCCAGCCCCCCAGCGAACTGCGATGATGATGTTCGTCCAGATCGCCCTCGAAACCGGTGTTGATGTTGTACACCCGGTTGAAACCTGCATCCACCAGCACCTGCCCGGCCTCGGCCGAGCGCTTCCCGCTGCGGCAGATCAATACGATCGGCACGCAGTCGCGATCTTTCTGGCAGATCACGCCGCCCAGCACGAGCTTGCGCACGTCGCGCACGAAATGAGGATTGATTTCCCAGTCCGGTTCCTCGATCCAGGGGATGTTCACCGCACCGACCGGATGCCCGATGAACAGGAATTCCATCTCCGATCGCACGTCCACGAACAGGACATTGGGCTCCTTCTCGATCAGATCGAAGGCCTGCTGGGGGCTGATATGCTGCAATTGAGGCTTGGCCATGAGGGTCTCCTCCAGTTCGGTAGAGACCCCTGTTATACCCCAGTAGCGGCCGATCTGCAGGAAGCCCTGGTTAGAAGGTTATAAGCGACTGCGCGAATAGAACCAGCGCCAGGGTTGTCCGCTGACCTGCTGCAGCCGGTCCAGCAAGGCGTCGGAAGGCACCGCTTCGCGCGGAAAGATCGGGCTGATCTCGATGAACAGGCGTGCCCGGGCCGCGCTCCTGCGCCAGCCGATCGATGCCAAGTCTCCGTGGTTGCCGCATTCCGGGCACTGCCAGGGATCGCCCTGTTCGATCAAAGCCGCACCCGAATCGATGACATGGCCGCAGCCCGGGAAGCGCAGTCGATCGATGGCCTCCCCGCCGAGCCAAAACGGAGTATCGAAGGAGTGCAGCTTGACCGAAGCTTCGATCCCGCCGCTGGACAGGGCCGGAGAACAGCCAAGGTAGGTAATGAACTCCATCAGCTTCGGTCCCGGCCGTGTCGCTGACGATGGATCCGGTTGCAGGAATCCGATGGCTTTCAGCTCCTTCAGCAGTCCTTGCCGATCGATTTCGGCATGGGCTTTCCGGGGGTGGAGGAACAGCGAATAGTCCATGGAAAAAGCTCCGTAAAAGCGGTGAATCGGCGCATCATAACAGGGCCCGGAGAGGGGCCGGAATGCGCCGGAAAAAAATTCCCCCGGAGCGGAAAAAAACGGCGGATTTTTTCTTGACAGCCATCAGGCCCGCCATTAAAGTACGCGCTCTCTCGAGAGGGGCCATAGCTCAGTTGGGAGAGCGCAACACTGGCAGTGTTGAGGTCGGCGGTTCGAACCCGCCTGGCTCCACCAAATTCAAGCCGTGGCTGAAAGGCTTGAGACACTGTCCCCATCGTCTAGTCGGCCTAGGACACCGCCCTTTCACGGCGGTAACAGGGGTTCGAATCCCCTTGGGGACGCCACCATCCGAAAAGGGTTCGCGGAAACGCGGACCCTTTTTTCTTGCCTGCGATTATTTCTCTCTGCGCACCAGCAGACGTACCGCCGAGAAGCAGATCAGCCCACACAATCCGATCATCAGCCCCATGACCGTGGGCGTGCCATCGTGCAGATGCCCGGCCAGCACACCGAGACCGCCGGCCAAGGTCATCTGGATGAAACCGAGCAGGCCCGAAGCGCTGCCGGCGATATGAGGATAGTCGGTCAGGGCGCCGGCCATGGATTGCGGCATGGTGATACCGACGCCGATCATGAACAGCATCATCGGCGTCATGATGACCAGCGCATGGGACGGACTGCCTGAAGCGGCCCAGGCCATGGCAAGGCCGCTGAGCAGGCAGAGGGTCGAACCGAGACGAACCAGCCGCTCGTGCCCCATGACCCGGCTGGCCCGACCGGCGAACAGGGTGCCGCTCAGGTAGCCGGTGACGACCATCAGGAACCACAGCCCAAAGCTCTGCGGTGGATAGCCGAAGTAATCGATGATGACAAAGGACGACAGCGACAGGAACACGAACAGCCCGCCGAAGGAAAAGCTGCAGGCCAGGGTATAGCCCAGATAACGCCGGTCCTTCAGCAGCAGACCGAAATCGCTCAGGATGCGGGAAAGAGAGCGGGGCCTGCGATGCTCCGGTGGCGCGCTTTCGGCGATGCGGAAGTAGAGCAGGGCGGAGGCAAACAGGCTGAACAATGCGAGGAACCAGAAGATCGAGGTCCAGCCAAACCAGACCAGCAGGTAGCCGCCGAACAGGGGCGCCACGGCCGGTCCCAGGGCCATGGCCGAGCCGATGTGCGAGAGTACCCGGCCGGCATCCTCCGGGCCATGAATGTCTCGCACCATCGCGCGCCCGAGTACCGGACCCGCGCTGCCACCGAGAGCCTGCAGAAAGCGCAGCGCGATCAGCGATTCGATGCTGGTGGCATTGGCGCAGGCGATGCTTGAAAGCAGAAACAGGAACAGCCCGCCGAGCAGCACCGGCTTGCGTCCGAAGCGATCCGACAGGGGGCCGTAGATGAGCTGTGCGATGGCAAAGCCGCCGATGAACAGGCTCAGGGTCAGCTGGGCCTGGCTTTCGCTGGCCTGGAAAACGCGGGTCAGCGTGGGCAGCGCCGGCAGATACATGTCGGTGGCCAGCGGGCCGAGCGCCACCAGTGCGGCGATGGCCAGCGTCGCGGCCAGGGAACGGGAATCGAGCATGCGTCAGTCCGACAGCGCCTGACCCAGGCGCTGGACCAGCTGTTGCAATTGCCGGGCCTCGTCCGCGGACAGCAGGCCGAGGATGCGTTGCTCCTCGGCCAGAACCCTGGGGCAGATACGATGGTAGCGATCCCGGCCGAGTTCGGTCAGCTCCAGCTCTGCACTGCGCCGGTCCTTGGGATGAGGGTGGCGCTGCAGCAGGCCGGCCTGCTCGAGCCGCGCGATGGCGCGGCTCACCTGCATCTTCTCCATCTGTGTGAAAGCGCAGATGTCGCGGGCGCTGCGCGCCTCGCCGCGAGCCAGGGTGGCAAGCACGCGCCACTGGCCGCGGTCGATGCCGAATTCGGCATACTGCCGGGCCAGGGCCGAGCTGACCTTCTGTTCGAGAATCGACAGGCGGTAGGGGAAAAAGCTCGGAAGATCCAGAGCGTTTGCGCCTTCTCCACAGGTTCGGGGCATGCCAAGGGTGTCCGGTGTTGGGATTGACAATGGTAACATGGGTTACTACCATGCTCCAATAGTAACGGGTGATACCAACACGGTCCTTTTGGCAGTTATACACTCGTCCGCGAAACCCACCGGAGTCGATCATGATCAACCTTAAACAAATCCATCACGTGGCCTATCGCTGCAACGATGCGAAGGAAACCGTAGCCTTCTACCAGGAATATCTGAACATGGATTTCCTCGTCGCCATTGCCGAGGATCGCGTGCCTTCGACCAAGGAACCGGACCCCTACATGCATGTATTTCTCGATGCCGGCAACGGCAACATTCTGGCCTTTTTCGAGCTGCCGACCCAGCCGCAGATGGGGCGCGACCCCAACACGCCGAAATGGGTGCAGCATATTGCCTTCGAGCTGGAAGACCGCGATGCCCTGCTTGCCGCCAAGCAGGAGCTGGAAGAGAAGGGCCTGGATGTGATCGGCGTGACCAACCATGGCATCATCGAATCGATTTACTTCTTCGATCCCAACGGTCACCGGCTCGAACTCACCGTGCGCACCGGCACGGACGAACAGCTCGCGGAACTCAAGCGCGTGGCTCCGCTGATGATCGAGGAGTGGTCGCAGACCAAGCGCGCGCCCAAGCACGCGGCCTGGCTGCACGAGGAAGAATTCGCCGGGATCGACTCATGATGCTTGAACGCAATGAAACCCACGATCCGGCGCTGAAAAGCTGGGTCGATTCGGCCAATCAGCCGGATTGCGATTTTCCGATCCAGAACCTGCCCTTCGCGGTGCTGCGCCGCAAGGGCAGCAACGAGTCCTTCCGCGGGGCCGTGGCGATTGGCGACCAGGCCCTCGATCTGGCCGCCGTGGCCGCGCTCGAACTCTACGATGGCGAGTTGCAGCACAGCCTCGAGGCCTGTGCCCAGCCGGCGCTGAACCATTTCATGTCCCTGGGTGCGGAGCGCTGGCATGAGCTGCGCCTGGAACTGTCGCGCATGCTGCGCAAGGACAGCCCGCGCCAGGCGGCACTCGGCGGCTGCCTGATTCCCCTCGACCAAGTGGAATATCGCGTGCCTTGCCGCATCGGTGATTACACCGATTTCTACACCTCGATTCATCACGCGACGAATGTCGGTCGCCTGTTCCGGCCCGACAACCCGCTGCTCCCCAACTACCAGTGGATTCCGATCGGTTACCACGGTCGCAGTTCCTCGATCGAGGTCTCCGGCCACGAGCTGCGTCGTCCCTGGGGGCAGACCAAGGCGCCGGACGCCGAGCAACCGTCCTTTGGCCCCTGCAAGCGCCTCGACTACGAACTGGAAGTGGGGATCTATATCGGCACAGGCAATGCCCTGGGCGAAGCCATCCCGATCGAACAGGCCGAAAGCCATGTGTTCGGCTATTGCGTGTTCAACGACTGGTCGGCGCGGGATCTGCAGGCATGGGAATATGTGCCGCTGGGCCCCTTCCTGGCCAAGAACTTCGCGTCCACGATCTCGCCGTGGATCGTCACCCAGGAGGCCCTGATTCCGTTCCGCCGCCCCTGGAGCCGGGATCCGGCGGACCCGCAACCCGTCGACTATCTCGACAGCGAGCAGAACCGCGCACAGGGCGCACTGGATATCCGTCTCGAGGTGGCAATGGACACCCGCGCGATGCGCGAGCAGGGGCTAGCGCCGCAGCGGCTGGGCCGCTCCAGCTTCGTCGATTCCTACTGGACCACGGCGCAGATGGTGGCCCACCACACGGTCAACGGCTGCAACCTGCAACCGGGGGATTTCTTCGGCAGCGGCACCCAGTCCGGCGCCAGCGACGATGCGCTGGGATCGCTGCTGGAATTGACCCGGGGCGGCAAGCAGCCGATCGAGTTGCCCGGCGGAGAGACTCGGACCTTCCTCGAGGACGGGGACCGCGTGATCATGCGTGCCTGGTGCGAGGCCGAAGATGCCCGGCACATCGGCTTCGGTAACGCCGAAGCCACGGTCAGGGACTGATCCAACCGGACTGGCGCGAGATCCGCTCCGCTGCCGACTTGAGCAGATGCGCGTTGGCGCCGTCCCAGTCGGCGTCGAAGCTGCTGGAGAAGCCGAACAGCGCCAGGGTCAGCGTGATCTCGCCGCGGTAATCGAAGATCGGGGCGGCAAGGGCCGATACGCCTGTGACGCTGTGGCCGACCACCCGCGCCAGGCCATGTTCGCGGGTCTCCTGCTTGATGCGCTCGAGTTCGGCAAGGCTCTTCGGGCGCAGGGGGTGGTTCTCGCGCTCGAGACGGGCCATCTCGGCCTCCACCACCGGGCGCGTGACCTCCTCGGGCAACCAGGCGAGGAACACCCTTCCGGAAGCCGACATCGTGGTCATGAAGGTGGCGCCGGGACGGATGCCCACGGAGATCGGGTGACGCGACTGGAACCAGCGGATCACCGTGGAACCGGCATCGCCCCAGACATTGAGGATGATGCCTTCCTCGGTCTCGCCGCGCAGCTCTTCCATCACCGGCAGGGCGACGCTGGAGGGGTCGAGACGCGACAGGTAGTTGACACCCAGCTCGAGGACATAGTTGCCGAGATCGTAGCGCCCATGCGCGGTTTTCTGCACCATGCCGGTGTGGATGAAGCTGACCAGGTAGCGATGGATCTTCGACGGATGGATGCCGCTGCGCTCGCTGATTTCGTTCAGCGACAGCTCAGTACCTGCCGCGGCCAGGGTCTTGAGGATGTGCATGCCGACCTCGATCGACTGCACGCCCCCGCGGTTGCGGACTTCGGAAGAGGGTTGCATGGCGTGTCCGGATATTGATTACGCATTCCATAATAGATCGAAAATCCGTTCCCGGCCAGTTGCCTGATCGTGTCAACAATGGTTAGATCGGAAGGATCAGTAATCCTATTTCAAATTACGCGTTACGCAATAACGGAGGAATTCCCATGAGCAAGGCCTTTGCCTCGGTTGCCGACCTGGAAGAAAAGCCGGTCAGCTTCGAACAACTTTCCGAACACTGCTGGGCCTATACCGCCGAGGGCGATCCCAACACCGGCATCATCATCGGAGACGATGCGGTGATGATCATCGACGCCACGGCGACCCCGGTTTCGGCGCAATCGGTCATCGCCAAGGTGCGCGAGATCACCGACAAGCCGATCAAGTATGTCGTGCTGACGCATTATCATGCCGTGCGCGTGCTCGGCGCCTCCGGCTACCGGGACGAGGGTCTCGAACAGATCATCGCCAGTCGCGGCACCTACGAGCTGATCCGCGAACGCGGTCAGCAGGACATGGAATCCGAGATCAGCCGTTTCCCGCGGCTGTTCCAGTCCGTCGAAAGCATTCCCGGCCTGACCTGGCCGACCCTCGTCTTCGAGCAGGGCATCAGCCTGTGGATGGGCGACCTCGAAGTGCGCATCCTGCATCCCGGCCGGGGCCACACCAAGGGCGACACCGTGGTCTGGGTCGAATCCGAGGGCGTGCTCTATTCCGGCGACCTGGTCGAATACGGCGCGGCCTGCTATACCGGCGATGCCTACCTGACCGACTGGCCGGCGACGCTCGCTGCATTGCAGGCGCTGAAGCCGAAGAAGGTCGTGCCCGGCCGCGGACCGGCCCTGGATACGCCCGAAAAGGTGGAGGAAGGCTTCGAGTACACCCGCGATTTCGTCACCACCCTGTTCGAGAGCGCGAAGGAAGCCGCGGCGAGGGATCTCGACCTGAAGGATGCGATGGCGCTGGCGCGCGAGAAGATGGATCCGAAATTCGGCCATGTCTTCATCTACGAGCATTGCCTGCCCTTTGATGTCACCCGCGCCAACGACGAGGCCCGCGGCATCGTCGATCCGCAGATCTGGACCGCCGAGCGCGACCAGGAAATGTGGCACGGCCTGCAGCAGGAACAACCGAAATAAGCCCATAGCCGGCGGCAGTTCCGCCGACGGGAGGAAGCATGTTTCTCACCTACGAAAACCCCGTCTATGAATACAGGAAGACGGCGGACCAGTCGGCCACGGAGCCGGCCCATCATCCGCTGATCGTCGTCGGCGCCGGCCCCATCGGCATGGGCGCGGCGCTGGATGCGGCGGTGCAGGGCATGGATGTGCTGGTGCTCGATGACAACAACACCGTCAGCGTCGGCTCGCGCGCCGTCTGTTATTCCAAGCGCGCGCTGGAGATCCTCGACCGCCTCGGCTGCGCCGATCGCATGATCGACAAGGGTGTGACCTGGAAGGTCGGCAAGGTGTTCTTCCAGGACGAGCTGGTGCACCAGTTCGACCTGCTGCCGCAGCCGGGCCACAAGATACCGGCCTTCATCAACCTGCAGCAGTATTATCTAGAGGAATACATGGTCGACCGCATGGGGGATTTCGACCAACTCGAGGTACGCTGGAAGAACAAGGTCGTGGCGGTGGAACCGGACGAGGACGGCGTGCTGCTGACCGTGGATACGCCCGATGGCGAATACCGCCTGCGCTGCGACTGGCTGATCGTGGCCGACGGGGCCAACAGCGATGTGCGTGGCATGCTCGGT
>WGBK01000091.1 GCA_015494335.1 Gammaproteobacteria bacterium
ATGACGTCCTCGATGGTTCCGCGTTCCTCGCCGATGGCCGCGGCCAGGCTCTCGACGCCGACCGGGCCGCCGTCGAATTTCTCGATCATCGACAGGATCAGCCGCCGGTCCATGTGATCGAGACCGCTCTGGTCCACCTTCAGCATGTCCAGCGCCGCGGTGGCGACTTCGCCGTCGATGACGCCGCCGGCGCGCACCTCGGCATAGTCGCGGGCGCGGCGCAGCAAGCGGTTGGCGATGCGCGGGGTGCCACGGGAACGCGCGGCAATCTCGCGGCCGCCGTCGCCCGACAGTTCGATACCGAGCAGCTCGGCGCTGCGGTGGACGATGTGGCCAAGGTCGTCGATGCTGTAGAACTCGAGCCGTTGCACGATGCCGAAGCGGTCGCGCAGCGGCGAGGTCAGCAGGCCGGCGCGGGTGGTGGCGCCGACCAGGGTGAAGGGCGGCAATTCGAGCTTGATCGATCGCGCCGCCGGACCTTCGCCGATCATGATATCGAGCTGGTAATCCTCCATCGCCGGGTAGAGGATCTCCTCGACCACCGGGCTGAGACGGTGGATCTCGTCGATGAACAGTACATCGTGAGGCTCGAGATTGGTCAGAATGGCCGCCAGGTCACCGGGCTTTTCCAGCACCGGGCCGGAGGTCTGGCGCAGGCCGACGCCCATCTCGTTGGCGATGATGTGCGAAAGGGTGGTCTTGCCGAGGCCGGGGGGACCGAAGATCAGCACATGATCCAGCGCTTCCTCGCGCTGCCGCGCGGCGGCGATGAAGATCTCCATCTGCTCGCTGACCTGGGGCTGACCGACATAGTCGGCCAGACGCTTCGGACGCAGCGCCCGCTCCTGCGGGTCTTCGCCCTCCTCCAGGGCCGGGTCGATCAGGCGCGGCTCGTCCATCAGCGTTTCACCGCCTGTTGCAGGGCCTGCTTGATCAGGGATTCGGGGCTGTCGTCCGCGGCCTGTTTCGCCGCCGCCGCGATCATCCGCGTCGCATCGGCGGGCTTGTAGCCCAGGGCCTGCAGCGCCTCGGCGGCCTCGGCATGGCGGGCATTGCGGTCCGGTGCCGCGCCGGCCGGAGCGGCGTCCGGCGCTGTTCCGTCGTCGAAGGCCTCGACCTTGTCCTTCATCTCGACGATCAGGCGCTCGGCGGTCTTCTTGCCGACACCGGGCAGACGCGTCAGGGTGGCCACATCGGCCTGGCGGATGCAGGCGATGAAGTCCTGCTCGGAAATGCCGGAGAGGATGGTCAGCGCCATCTTCGGACCCACGCCGTTGACCTTGATCAGCTGGCGGAACAGCAGCCGTTCCTGTTCGCTGTGGAAGCCGATCAGTCGATGGGCATCGTCGGTGATCTGCAGGTGGGTCCAGACCGATACGCGCTCGCCTTCGGCCGGCAACTGGTAGTAGGTGGACATGGAGACGTCGACCTCGTAGCCGACGCCGTTGCAGTCGATGAGCAGTTGCGGTGCGCGTTTCTGCGCCAGTGTGCCTGTGAGTCGGCCGATCATCGGCGGCGGGTTCTCCGGGTCTTGAAGGCGCTGGCGGGCAGCCCCGTTCGGTTTTCCATCATCTGGTGCTGGGCATGGCAGATGGCCAGGGCCAGCGCGTCGGATTCGTCGATCTGCGGCTCGGTCTTGAGACCCAGCAGGCGCATCACCATGTGGCGCACCTGTTCCTTTTCGGCGCCGCCGCGTCCGACCAGGGCCTGCTTGACCTCGCGCGGCGCGTATTCGTAGACCTTCAGGCCGGCCTGGTGACCGGCGCAGATCGCGGCGCCGCGGGCCTGGCCCAGTTTCAGCGCGGAATCTGCGTTCTTGTGCATGAATACCGATTCGATGCTCATCTGGACCGGCGCATGTTCGGCAATGACCTCGCAGAGTCGCTCGAAGATGTCGCCGAGCCGCTCGGGAAAACGCTCGCCCTGCACGCGGATGTGGCCGCTGGCCAGGTAGATCATGCGGTCGCGCCGGTTGTCGATCAGCCCGTAACCGGTCAGCCGGGATCCCGGGTCGATGCCCAGGATGATCATCCTTCCGACGCCCTACTGCGCCTCACTGCTCCATGTCCGGGTGCAGGTCGGCGTTGTGGTAGACCTCCTGCACATCGTCCAGTTCTTCCAGCGTGTCGATCAGCCGTTGCACCTTCTCGCTGTCCTCGACGCCGAGTTCGACATTGTTGGCGGCGCGCATGGTCAGTTCGGAATCCACCGGCTCGTGGCCGGCCTCGATCATCGCTTCCTTGACCTTGAGATAATCGCCCGGCGCGGTCAGCACCTCGATCAGGCCGTCTTCCTCGGTCACCACATCCTCGGCGCCGGCCTCGAGGGCCGCCTCCATGATCGCATCCTCGTCACTGCCGGGGGGATAGGTGAGCACGCCGACGCTGCTGAACATGAAGGCCACCGATCCATCCTGGCCGAGATTGCCGCCGCTCTTGCTGAAGGCATGACGCACTTCGGCCACGGTCCGGTTGCGGTTGTCGGTGAGGCAGTCGACGATGAGGGCGACACCGGCGGGGCCGTAGCCCTCGTAGCGGATCTCCTCGTAATCGGAACCCTCGAGTTCGCCGGCACCGCGCTTGACCGCACGCTCGATGGCGTCCTTCGGCACCGACTGGGCCTTGGCCTTGTCCACCGCGGTACGCAGGCTGGGGTTGGCCGAAAGATCGGAACCGCCCTTGGCGGCCACCGTGATCTCGCGGATCAGACGGGTGAAGAGTTTGCCGCGCTTGGCGTCCTGTGCCTTCTTGCGGTGCTGGATGTTGGCCCACTTGCTGTGTCCTGCCACGGTACGAACCTCGAGTATCTGAACCCGGGCATTTTACCACCAAACCCCTTGCCGGTGTCACCAGCCGGCAGGCAGTTTGCGCTCGATGTGGATGCGCTTGCCGTCGATGCGGATGTAGCCGCCGGTCTTCAGCTCCTTGAGGATGCGATGCACCATCTCGCGGCTGGCGCCGACGCGCAGGGCGATGTCCTGCTGGGTCAGGCGCTCGGTAACGAGGCTGCCGTCCGGCAGTTCCACGGCGTGCTTGTAAAGCACCCGCACCACGCGGCCATAGACATCGTCGAGAGCGAGGCTGCTGACCTCCTCGGTCAGATCCTGGATCAGTTCCACCAGGTGATCGATCAGGCGCATCGCGACCTGCGGTTGGGTCAGCAGGCTGTCCATGAACAGCTGCCGGGAGATGACCGCCAGGTGGGCCGGCTCGGTGGTCTGGATGCTGGCCTGGCGCGGGATGCCGCCGATGGGGGCCAGCTCGCCGAAGGAATCGCCGGGGCCGAGGCTGTTGATGATGATTTCCTTGCCCTTGTCGTTGCACAGGAACACATCGACCTTGCCGTCGACGATGACATACAGGGAATCGGTACGGTCGCCCTGGCGCACCACCAGCTCGCCCTTGTCGCAGGCCTGGATCTCGAGCTGATCGATGATCCGGTCGAGATCGCGGTCTTCCAGCCCCTCGAACAGCGGGGCCTGGCGCAGGACCTGGCGCAGGCGGGCGGGTTTTGGCGTGATGAGATTGTGCATGTTCGGTTCCGGGGTGCGGAAACCGGTCATTCTATGCCAGATTCGGCGACAGGCAAGTCGTCAACTGACAGGGTTTGGTGATATCGCTTTAACGCTAGCGTGTGCCCCGGTCTGTGAAAATGTCTGCGGCACGGAAGCCGCAGTCAAGCCTATAGGGATATATTCACGGCGTTTTTCACAGACCGGGGCACACGCTGCTCTCGCGAGATGGATTGGATGCCAGCATCCAGTATCAATTGGCGTATTCCTCGAGCAGCAGGGACTTGCCGGTCATCTCCTCGGGCTGGGGCAGACCCATCAGTTGGAGCAGGGTCGGCGCCAGGGCGGAGAGGTTCTCGCCGGTGGCGAGGCGCCAGGGCACCTGGTCGATGACCAGGCAGGGCACCGGGTAGATGGTGTGCTGGGTATGCGGTTCGCCGGTGACCGGATCGACCATCTCGTCGCAATTGCCGTGATCGGCGGTGAGAATCACCGAGTAGTTCTCCTCCACCGCCACGTCAAGCACCCGGCCTACCTCCCGGTCGAGGGTTTCGACGGCCTGGATCACCGCGTCGCGGACCGCGGTATGGCCGACCATGTCGCCGTTGGCGAAGTTGACCACGAGGAAGCCGTACTGGTGCGATTTCAGCGCCTCGATCATCTCGTCGGCCACCTCGCGGGCGCTCATCTCCGGCTTCAGGTCGTAAGTCGACACATCCGGCGACTTGACCATGTTGCGATCCTCGCCGGGGAAGCGATGCTCGCGACCGCCATTGAAGAAGAAGGTCACATGCGGGTATTTCTCGGTTTCGGCGCAATGGAACTGCTTGTAGCCGGCCTGGCTGATGATGCTGCCGAGGGTCACCTTGGGCCGTTCCGGGGGGAAGGCGATGGGCGACAGGAATTCGGGATCGTACTGGGTCATGCAGGTGACGGTGATCGGCTCGTAGTTGCCACGATCGAAACAGGTGAATTCCTGGTGACTGAGAGCGGCGGTGAGCTGGCGCGAACGGTCGTTGCGGAAGTTGAAGAAGATCATCTCGTCGCCCTTCTCCATCGGGATGTAGTCGGGCAGCACCGTCGGCTTGATGAATTCGTCGTGCACGCCGGCCTCGTAGGCATCCTGTACCGCCAGGGTCGCATTCTTGGCCTGGGTGCCCTCGCCGTAGACCACTGCGCGCCAGGCCAGCTCGGTACGATCCCAGCGGCGGTCGCGGTCCATCGCGTAGTAGCGACCGGAAATGGTGCCGATGACGCCGCCGTGTTCGGACAGCGCCAGTTCCAGGTCGGGAATGAAGTTCATCGCCGATTTCGGTGGCGCATCGCGACCGTCGGTAATGACATGGATCTGCGGCAGCACATCGTGCTGGCCGCAGAGCTTGATCAGCGCCATCAGGTGATTGATATGACTGTGCACACCGCCGTCGGAAACCAGACCGATCAGGTGCAGCGGACGATCCTTCTTCTTGGCATGGTTGATGGCGGCGAGAAAGGCCGGATTGGTGAAGAAGCTGCCGTCCTCGATCGCATCGTCGATGCGGATCAGATCCTGCTTGACGATGGTGCCGCAGCCGATGGTCATGTGACCGACTTCGGAATTGCCCATCTGCCCCTTGGGCAGGCCGACGCCGATGCCGGAGGCTTCCAGCGCGGTATGCGGGTAGGAGGAGAAATAGCGATCGAGATTCGGGGTATGGGCCTCGATGACCGCATTGTTGGCCTTGCTGGGGTTGAGACCAAACCCGTCCAGGATGATCAGCAGGGCGGGTCTTCGGGGTACGGCTCTCGCTTCGGGCATGCTGTTGTTTTTCTCACCGGCGGCTATAACAGCGTTTCATTATACACTAAAGCTGCAGGCCGTAGAATCCAGGCCCGTTGCATCCCCAGGGCCGCGTCACCCAAGTTTCTGAACCATTGATATAGTTGGGGTCGTGTCTGATCGGAAAACCTCGGCGGCATGGATGCCGGCGCGGAGCCTACAGGGATGTATTTACGGCGTTTTTCCGATCAGACACGACTCCAGCCCAGTAACCGGATGACGGACCCCGGTTCTATCCCCACTCGGCAGGGGCAACTCAGACCTTGAACTGGCCGACCAGCTGTTGCAGGCGCTGCGACAGCTCGTTGACCTGGCGCGCCATCTCTGCCATGTCGCTGGAGCGCGAGGCCGTCTGCACCGACAGCTCGTTGATCGCCGCTACCCGCTGGTGCACCGCACCGGCCTCCTGCTGTTGCTGCACGGTAATGCCGGAGATGCGCCGGTTCATGTCGAGCATGCCGGTGACCGCACCAGCGATCTTCTCCAGCGCCTCGCCGGCCTGGCGTACCTGCTGCAGGCCTTCCTCGGCCTTGTGGCGACCGTCACCCATGACCTTCACCGCCTGTTGCGAGCCGCTGGTCAGGCGTTCGATCTTGCTCTGGATCTCTTCGGTGGATTCCTGGGTGCGCGAAGCCAGCGAGCGCACTTCGTCGGCGACCACGGCAAAGCCGCGACCCTGCTCACCGGCCCGCGCCGCCTCGATGGCGGCATTCAGGGCCAGCAGGTTGGTCTGCTCGGCGATGCTGCGGATCACCTCGAGTACGCCGCTGATCGACTGCACCTCGCTTTCCAGCTCGTCTACCACCCGGGCGGCCTGTTCGACATCCTTCGACAGGGCCTGGCTGGTATCGACGCTGCGCTGCACCACGACGCGGCCCGAGGAGGCCTGCTGGTGTGTCTGCTCCGCCAGGTCAGTGGCCTCAACGGTATGCCCGGCCACTTCCTCGATGCCCCTCGCCATGTTGTTGATGGAATCATTCACCTGGCCGATTTCCTCACTCTGCTCCGTGACATGCTGTTGCGTGTCCTCGACCACCTGCGACATGCTGCTGGAGGAGTTCGCCAGTTGCCGGCAACTGTCCGAAACTTCCTGCATCAGGCCCTGCAGCTTGGCCGAGAAGCGGTTGAAGGCATCGGCCAGGCGACCAAACTCATCCTGTGAACGCACCTCGATGCGTCGGGTCAGGTCGCCTTCACCTTCGGCCACATCCTCCAGTGCCGCCACCGTCTGGTTCAGGGGCAGCGTGACCATACGACTGATGACGATGGCGATGAGCACGCCAAGCACCAGGCCGATGCCGGCAAGGCCCAACTGCAGCTTGATACCGGTATCAGTGGCTTGCAACAGGTCGTCGCTGATTTGCTGCATACCCTCCGTCTCGCGTTCAACCAAGCCATCGATTTCTTCATTGATGGCACTCAGTATTGGCGTAACCTCTTTTTTCAGCAGGTAGACATCCATGCGCCGTTGCGGACTTTCGTTGATCTCGATGAGTTTTTCCAGGCGCGGTCTGGCATCCTTCATCACTTCCTCGATCTGCGCCGCACCTTCTTCCTGCTCGAAGGTGTAGAGGTCGGCATAGTCGCCAAATCGCTTGAACAACTTCTGGATCTGGTCGAAGGAGACCAGCATGTTTTCACGCGTCGCATCATTGGGGTTGGTGATGTACAGGCGCAGCGCCGTCATCATCTTCTGGAAGTTGTAACGCGCCTCGTGCAGGTGACTGAACCATTCCAGTCGCTCCTCGGAAGCCTCCTCCTTCTCGGACTCGATCATGTTGGTCAGGGCCGCCAGCACCTGGGTCGTACGCGGGTTGATCTCGTCGCCGGCATAGGCCAGGGCCGGCTCGTTGCGGATCGGGTCTGCGGCCAGCTCGAGGATGCGCTTTTCCTGCTCCAGCATTTGCCCCAGTCTTTGCTGCATCGACTGGATCTTCTGCTGCAGCTCGGGGGACTGCTGAACCTTCTTCAACCCCAGCATCCGCTTGAGGGATTCGGAAGCCTCCCAGCGGGCATTCTGGAAATCCTGCCGGTAGCCATCGTCTTGGGTGAGCAGGAAAGCACTGATGTCGTTGGAAAAGTTGCCGAGATATTCATTGAACTGGTGCGCCTCGAGCACCAGCGGCTGCGATTCACCGATCAGGGCCCGCATGGTGCGGCGTGTATCGACCAGGTTGGACAGGGAAAGAACCACATTGACAAGCAGGATCAGCAGGACCAAGGCAAAGCCGATCCAGATCTTGTGCTTGATCAACATCCGGTGGACGAACGAAGGCATAATTTGGCTCCTTGCGGGGTCGTGTTCAAACAATCGGCAACCAGGATCTTTCCTGAATGCGGTTACAGGAGTATAGGCGGGTTTCGCAAAACGTCCGGAGGAAGGCATGGCTACCAGGCATCGGTCCGATCCTTGTCGCCCTTCCGGCGTTGCTCCTGCAGCCACTCCGCCTGCTCCCTGCGCAGTCGCTGCAGGCGATCCTTCTGTATGTAACTCAGGCGCAGAGCATGGGCCGGCCAGTCCTGGCGCAGGCGGATCTCCAGCGGAGGCTGACGCCAGCGGTACTCGGTATCGGTGAGGAATTTTCCCTCGACGGTTTCGGGCGGGCCGTAACGCTCCGTCAGTTTGCGCAACATGCGCGGGTTGCGCAGTTGCGGGAACTCGTACTCGGCGAAGGCAAAACCGCCATCGGCCTTGACGAAACCGAGATACAGGCGGCGCGAATCCTGCAGCAGGCTTTCGCTGCGATAGGCATCAAAGAAGCTGTTTTCGCCGGCCTCCTCGATCAGCTCGGCACCCGCCTGCTTGACCGCCTGACGCAACGAGTCACGGTTGGCGCTGGCCAGATCGATGCCGAACAGTTCCAAGGCCAGCAAGGGCGAAGCCACGGAAAGCAGAAAAAGAAGGCAGAAAACGCGCATGACCGGTTATCGGCAAGGCGCGGGGGAAATTTAGGGAAATGCTTCCGCAGGTTGCCGGAGCGACCGGCATGCCGCGATCAGGGGCCGAGATCCTCGGGCTTCGGCGGCTTGCCGTCGTCGACATAATCGTCGTCGTCCTCGTCCTCGCCGCCGACATCGTCGTCCTCTTCCTCGGCCTCGATGCGGTCGAGTTCGGCTTCCATTTCCTCGTCGGACAGGGGCTCGTATTCCTGGTGCCCGGAATCATTGGCATCGGCCGGGTCGTCAACGATCTCGACATCGTCGCCCATCGGCATGCCGGAGGCAGCCGTGGCGGCTTCGCTGGCTGCTTCGGCCTCGGCTTCCCTTTCCTCGGCCTCCATGCGTGCCTCTTCCTCCGCGCGCTCCTTCAGTTTGTCGGCGAGCAGGTAACGGGAGGCGATAACGCCGGTCTCGAACAACAGCCACATGGGTACCGCCAGCAACACCTGTGAAATGACATCGGGCGGTGTCAGCAGCATACCGATGACAAAGGCGGCAACGATGATGTAGGGCCGCATCTGGGACAGCTTGTCCGGCGTGGTCACGCCCATGGCCACCAGGATGATGGTCGCTACCGGCACCTCGAAGGCCAGGCCGAAACCGAAGAACAGCGAGATCACGAAGTCGAGATAACGGCCGATGTCCGTCGAGATGCTGACCATCTCGGGTCCGACCGAGGTGAAAAAGCCGAACACCAGCGGGAACACGACGAAATAGGCGAACAACACACCGGCATAGAACAGGAAGATGCTGGACACCAGCAACGGCAGCGCCAGTCGTTTCTCGTGCTTGTACAGGCCGGGCGCGATAAAGGCCCAGATCTGGTACAGGATGAAGGGCATGGCGAGGAACACCGACAGCACCAGCACCAGCTTGAAGGGGGTCAGGAAGGGCGAGGCGACATCGATGGCGATCATGCTCGAGCCTTCCGGCAGATGCCGGGTCAGCGGCTCGGCGAGCAGGGTGTAGATGTCGTTGGCCCAGTAGAACAGGGACAGGAAGATGACCAGGATCGCCAGCATGATCTTGATCAGCCGGTCGCGCAGCTCGATCAGGTGGTCCATCAGCCCCATGCTCTGGGCTTCCTGCTGCTCTTCCTCGTGTTCTTGCATCAGCTGCGGGACTTGGTGGCGGGTTCGGGACTGGCGGATTCGGGTGTCCCGGCCGCTGCAGCCGGGGCGTCCTGATCGATACGCGCGGCTTCGGCGACCTCCTTGCCGGTCTGCTGGAGGGTTTCGGCAATGCCGCCGAGATCGACGTCATTGCGCGTGTCGTTGACAACTTCCTTCAGGGATTGCAGCTCTTCCTGCTGCTGTTGCAGCATGCGCTGCAGCTCGTCGGTGCGGAATTCACGCTCGACATCGGCCTTCACATTGGTGACGAAACGGCGCATGCGGGCGAAATACATGCCCGCCTTGCGCGCCACCGTGGGCAGGCGCTCGGGGCCGATCACCACCAGTGCGACGATGGCGATGACCACCATCTCGGCAAACCCCAGGTCGAACATGTCGGTCTAGGCTTTTTCCTTGTCTTCGCTGGCCTTGCCTTCGATGACCTTGTCGGAGCCCGGATTCTGCTCCTCTTCCTTGACCGCCTTCTTGAAGCTGCGGATCGCGCCGCCCAGGTCGGAGCCGACATTGCGCAGCTTCTTGGTGCCAAACAGCAGCACCACGATCGCCAGGATCAGCAGCAGGGACCAGATACTCATTCCACCAAAACCCATGATACACCTCGTGTTTGTTCAGTTGATTCGATTGCCTCGGTCATCGCTTGCGCGATGCCTTTTCCTCGTGCCCCGAAAGGCCGAAACGGCGGTCCAGCTCGGCCAGCACCTGGTCCGCATCGAGACCCTTGTGGGCCAACAGTACCAGGCAGTGAAACCACAGATCGGCCATTTCATGGATGATCTGCCCGTCGTCGTCGCCCTTGGCGGCGATCAGGGTCTCGGCGGATTCCTCGCCGATCTTCTTCAGAATCGTGTCCAGGCCCTTGTGGTACAGGCTCGCGACATAGGAGCTGTCCGCGTCCGCCTGCTTGCGTGCCTCGAGCACCTCCATCAGGCGGGGGAGTATATCACGACTCATGCTCGCACCCTCATCCATAGATCTCGTCCGGACTCTTCAGCACCGGCTCGTCGACGATCCACTGACCGTCGCGCCAGACACGGAAGAAACAGCGTCGGCGGCCGGTATGACAGGCGATGCCGCCCTTCTGCTCCACCTTCAGCAACACCACATCGGCGTCGCAGTCGATGCGCAGCTCGCGCAACTCCTGCACATGGCCGGATTCCTCGCCCTTGAACCACAGTTTCTGCCGCGAGCGGGAATAGTACACGCCGCGCTGGCGTTCGATGGTCAGCTTGAGCGCCTCGCGATTCATCCAGGCGACCATCAGGATCTCGTTGGTCTCGGCATCCTGGGCGATGGCCGGCACCAGGCCCTGGTCGTCCCAGCGGATTTCGTTCAGGGCCTGCTCGATGCTCACAGGCGCACCTCGATGCCGCGTTCTTTCATGTAGCGCTTGACCTCGCCAATGCGGTATTCGCCGAAATGGAAAATGCTGGCTGCCAGCACCGCGTCGGCCTCGCCCTCGAGCACACCTTCGGCCATGTGCTCCAGCGTGCCGACGCCGCCGGATGCGATCACCGGGCAGCGCACGGCCTCGGCCACGCGGCGGGTCAATTCCAGGTCGAAGCCCTGCTTGGTGCCATCGCGATCCATGCTGGTGAGCAGGATCTCACCAGCACCGTAGCGGTCCATTCGCTCGACCCATTCCAGCGCATCGATGCCGGTGCCCTTGCGTCCACCGTGGGTGAAGATCTCCCAGCGGGGTTCCTCGCCCTCGGCGCTGACCCGCTTGGCGTCCACGGCGACCACGATGCACTGGGAGCCGAAGCGGTCCGCCGCCTGCTGCACGAACTCGGGGTTGAACACGGCGGCGCTGTTGATGCCGACCTTGTCGGCGCCGGCATTGAGCATGCGCCGGATGTCGGCGATCTCGCGGATGCCGCCGCCGACGGTGAGCGGAATGAACACCTCGCTGGCCACCGCCTCGACCAGGTGCACCATGGTGTCGCGGTTGTCCGAGGTGGCGGTAATGTCGAGGAAGGTCAGCTCGTCGGCGCCCTCCTCGTTGTAGCGGCGGGCATTCTCGACCGGATCGCCGGCATCGCGGATCTCGACGAACTTGACGCCCTTGACCACGCGGCCGTTGTCGACATCGAGGCAGGGGATGATGCGCTTGGCCAGTCCCATCGGCTCAGCCCTGCGCCTCGACCCAGGCCTGGGCCTCGGCCAGATCGATGGTACCTTCGTACAGCGCGCGGCCGATGATCACGCCCTCGATACCGCTGTCACTGACCGCCTGCAGGCGCTGGATGTCGCCGATATCGGTAACGCCGCCGGAAGCGATGACCGGGATCGAGATGGCCTCGGCCAGGGCACGGGTGGCCTCG
>WGBK01000092.1 GCA_015494335.1 Gammaproteobacteria bacterium
AGCCGGGCTGGGCGAAATCATTGCCCAGCCCGGCTACATCACCGCCCTGCTCGCAGCCACCGTGGGATACAGCGTGATGTCCCTGCTGATGACCGCAACGCCGCTGGCGATGATGCAGCAGCATGATTTTTCGGATGTCGCCTTCGTCATCGAGTGGCATGTGCTGGGCATGTTTGCCCCATCCTTTTTCACCGGTCGGCTGATTCAGCGCTTCGGAGCGAGGCGCATCGTAGCCGCCGGTGCCCTGGCCTTCATCGCCTGCATCGCCATCAATCTCTCCGGTACCACTGTGACGCATTACTGGCTGGCGCTGTTCCTGCTTGGCATCGGCTGGAATTTCATGTTCATCGGCGGCACCAGCCTGCTTACCGAGACCTATACCGAGGCGGAGAAGGCCAAGGCCCAGGGCTTCAACGACCTTGTGGTTTTCACGTCGGTAACGCTGGCCTCGCTCGGCGCGGGCGCATTGCAGCATGCCTGGGGCTGGCAAACAGTGAATCTGATGGTGCTGCCGCTAATCGCCTTCAGCCTGGCGGCGGTGTTCTGGGTTCACCGCCCCGGCAGGGCGGCCTGAGGATTACTTCCGAGGGGGCAGTTCCAGAAGGGCCGGCAGTCGCTGGCCAATGGAAAAGCGGTCCCAATCCCCGGCCGGCAGTTCGAGGATGAAACGGCTGGGCCGTGGAGCCGCTTCCACCGGGCAGGGGTCGGCTCGACAGGGCTCAAGCAGGGCCTTGTGCTGGATGCGCGCCTGCTCGTCCAGCCACAGCACGGTCAGCGGCATGCGGGTGTTCTTCATCCAGATGCGGTAATCGCCACTGCGGTCGTAGACGAACAGCATGCCGTTGCCGACCGGCAGTTCGCGCCGGAACATCAGACCCTGGCGTCGTTTTTCCGGACTGTCGGCCAGTTCGAGTTGATAGTTCTCTCCAGCGAGATCCACCTCGACCTTCGAGAAATCGACCGCAACGGCCGATCCGGAACCAATCAACCACAACAGCGGGACGGTGAACCAGGCGTTCAATCGTGCTCGTCGATCCAGGCCATCTGTATGGCCTCGAGGATCTTCTCGTTGGAGGCTTCGGGGTCGTCGTCGAATTCCGCCAGCGCACAGACCCAGGCATGCAGGTCGGTAAAGCGCACATACTGAGGATCTACATCGGCATGGGCTTCTTCCAGCTCTATGGCGATATCCAGGGTATCGGTCCATTTCAGGCTCATCAGGGTGGTTTCTCCGTGGTTCCAGGGTATCGGATTGACACAAAACCGCATTGGCGGACGGTTTTGACACTATAATCATGGTTTCACAAGGGGTTCCGCGAGGCAACCACCCGATGTCACTGAGACGCAGTGTCTGGATCATCTTCCAAGTCCTGATCGGCATCGGGATCCTATACCTTGCGCTCTCGGCCTTCCTGCGCTGGCAGGATATCCGCGAACAGGCAAAACAGGAGCTGCGCTACCTGAATCACGTGTTCGCCTCCTCGGTCACTCTCAATTTCAAGCAGCAGGAAATCATGCTGCAGCTGATCGGCGAGCAGATGGTGCGGGATCTGGACCGGCAGGCGCCGAGGGAAGCCACCCGTTTTCTCGACCGTATTCAGGCCTTGCACCCTTCCCTCAACGGTCTGGGGCTGATCACGCCCGACGGCGACCTGATACGCGCCACCTCGAACATCAACCTCGAGCGCATGCCCAATCTGAAGGAGTACGAGCAGACCCGTGACACCTTCCTCAAGGCGCTGAAATCGGAACACCTGGTACTCGGCCGCACCTATTTCATGGATGCCTTCCAGGACTGGGTGATTCCCTTGCGCAAGGCGATACGCGACGAGAACGGCCAGGTTGTCGCGGTCATGTCCGCCGGCATCAAGCCGCAGCAGCTGTTGCCGAAGGTGAAGATCGGCACCGAGCAGCGGCCCTACTCGATGATTCTGCTGCACGACGGCAGCTTTCGCTATGCCTATCTGAGCGGACTCAGCAACGAACAGTTGCGGGTCCTGATCCCGAAGCAGATGCCGATCCGGCAGATCCAGCAGAATATCCGCTATATCCGCGAACAGACCGGGATCAGCCTCGATCAGCTGCGCGCAAATCCGCAGCTTTCCGTGGAATTCGAAACCGACAGTGGCGGCAGCACCCAGGAACCCAAGCTGGTTTCACTCAGTTACCTGCCGGATTTCGGTGCCTGGTCCCTGACCACCCTGCCGACCCGCGCTTTGATGCCTTCCTGGTATCGATCGGTACTGCTCTATGGCATGACGCTGCTGCTGGTTGGCCTGATCATCTACCTGCTGATCCGCATCATCGACCGCGCCCAGCAGCAACAGCAGCAACAGCTCGTCCACCAGGCTAACCACGACTTCCTCACCGGGCTGCACAATCGCCAGTACCTGGACCGCAACGAAAAGCGCTGGATCGGCAGCAACAAACCGCCCTTCAGCGTCTGGTTCATCGACCTCGACAACTTCAAGCACATCAACGACAGTCACGGTCATCGCATCGGCGACCAGTTACTGCGCCTCGCCGCCGACCGCATCACCGACAGTTTCGACGGAAGGGATCTGGTCTGCCGCCAGGGTGGCGACGAGTTCATCGTGCTGTCGCGGGAAGTGGAACTGTCGCGGGTGCGTAGCATGGCCCGCGGGTTGCTGAACGCGCTGCTGCAACCCTTCGAGATCGGCGACTATGCCTTCCGCATCGGCGCATCCATCGGCATCTGCTTCTACCCGGAGGACGGCAGCAGTCTGGACGGTCTGTTCAGTGCCGCCGACAGCGCCATGTACGAGGCGAAAAAGAAGAAAAACAGCTACTTCATCTACACCGGCGAGCTGCGCAAGGAGGTGCGCCAGACCACCCGCATCGATCAGTCATTGCGCAACGCCATCGGCAATGGCGAGGTCGATCTGCACTACCAGCTGCAGGTGGGACGGGACGGCTGGCCCTGTGGCATCGAAGCGCTGTGCCGCTGGAATAGCCCGGAACTGGGCAGCATCCCGCCTTCGGTATTCATCCCCATCGCCGAACACAACGGCAGCATCATCCAGCTCGGCCATTTCATCATCGATCGCGCCCTGTCGGATATCGCCGGCCTGGCCCGCAAGCGGGGGCGCAACGATCTGCGGCTGTCGATCAATATCTCGGTCCGGCAGCTGCAGGAAAAACGCTTCAGCGAGCAATTGCTGGATGCGCTGCGGCAGCATGACTTCGCGCCGGAGAGGCTGACACTGGAGATTACGGAGAGCCTGTTCATCGAGGATTACGAATACCTGATGCCGATCATCGACAGCCTGCGCGAACAGGGCATCCGCTTCGCTCTGGATGACTTCGGTACCGGTTATTCATCGTTGAGCATGCTGCGCCGACTGCCCATCGACGAGATCAAGATCGACAAGAGTTTCGTCGACGCAATGACCAACAGCAACCAGGATCGGCGTCTGGTGGAAACCATCCTCACCATGGCCTACATCCTCGAGATTACGACCACTGCGGAAGGTATCGAGAAGGAAGAACAGGCCCTGTTGCTGCACCAGAAGGGTTGCGACTGCATGCAGGGTTACTTCTTCGGCCGGCCGCTGCCGCTGGAGGAACTGGAACAGCTGTGCAGTCAGTGGCGACCGCAGTTCCCCTGGCAGCAGTGAGACTCAGTGGCTCTCGGACACCATGTTGATGGTGTACTTGGGGATCTCGATGACCAGATCCTCGTCGTCGATCACCGCCTGACAGCTGAGCCGGGAATCCGGTTCCAGTCCCCAGGCCTTGTCCAGCAGGTCATCCTCGCACTCGTCCGACTCGGGCAGGGAATCGAAACCTTCCCGCACATAGACGTGGCAGGTGGTGCAGGCGCAGGATTTCTCGCAGGCATGCTCGATCTCGATGTCGTGCTCGAGCAGGGCATCGCAGATGGTGGTGCCGGAGTCGACTTCGAAGGCCGCGCCTTCGGGACAGAGTTCTTCGTGGGGCAGTACAATCACTTGGGGCATCAGACATCCACCTGTTCAACATTCTTTCCGGCCAGCGCCTTGCGTACGCTGGCATTCATGCGGCGTGCGACATAGTCTTCGCTGGTCTGCTCGACCTGCTTGATCGCCGCCTTCAATTCGTCGGCCGTGGCCGTGTCGATCTTGCGTTCCAGTTCGTTGCGCGCGGCCACGATAGCATCGTATTCCTCGTCGCTGAGCAGTTCGCGCCCGTCTTCCGCAAGCGCAGAATCCACCGCTTCGATGACGCGACGCGCCTCGACCTGCTGCTCGGCCCGCATGCGTGCCTCGACATCCTCCTTGGCATGCTCCATGGAGTCGCGCAACATGCCTTCGATTTCCCGGTCGGTCAAACCGTAGGAAGGCTTGATGGTGATGTCGGACTTGACGCCGCTGGACAGTTCCTCGG
>WGBK01000093.1 GCA_015494335.1 Gammaproteobacteria bacterium
ACCGGCAGCTCCAGGCTTTCGCCGTTGCGGCGCCGGATGCGCAGGCGCAGCTCCGCGCCGGGGGCGGGTTCGCCGAGGACATCGAAGGTCTCGCTGCCGTCGATGCCGTAATCGTGGCGCGTTCGGCCGGGGAGGAATTCCAGCGGCAGCACCCCCATGCCGACCAGGTTGGTGCGATGGATGCGCTCGAAGCCCTCGGCGACGATGGCCTCGACCCCGGCCAGGCGCACGCCCTTGGCGGCCCAGTCGCGCGAGGAACCCTGACCGTAATCCTTGCCGGCGATGATGATCAGCGGCTGCCCGCGCTGCATGTAGGTTTCGATCGCTTCCCACATGCGCATCACCTCGCCCTCGGGTTCGAGCCGGGTCAGCGAGCCCTGGATGATCCCGACCTGTTCGTCGCGCACCATCTCGTTCTGCAGTTTCGGGTTGGCCAGGGTGGCCCGCTGCGCGGTGAGATGGTCGCCGCGATGGGTGGCGTAGGAATTGAAATCCTCCTGCGGAACGCCCATCGAGGCGAGGTACTCGCCCGCCGCGCTGTCCGGCAGGATGGCGTTGGAAGGTGACAGGTGGTCGGTGGTGATGTTGTCGCCCAGCACCGCCAGCGGGCGCAGCCCGCGCAGGCTGCGGGGAGCCGCCAGCGCGCCTTCCCAGTAGGGCGGGCGGCGGATGTAGGTGCTTTGCGGACGCCAGTCGTAGAGCGGCGAAACTTCCTGCGCGGCTTCGCCGCTACCGGCGAACATGGGCGCATAGACCTGTTCGAACTGCCGGGGCCGCACATGCTCGGCGATCACGGCATCGATTTCCTCATCGCTTGGCCACAGGTCCTTGAGGGTGATCGGACGGCCTTGGTCGTCCTGGCCGAGAGCGTCTTTCTCGATATCGAAGCGAATGCTGCCGGCGATGGCATAGGCCACCACCAGTGGCGGCGAGGCGAGAAAGGCCTGTTTCGCCTGGGGATGGATGCGGCCGTCGAAGTTGCGGTTGCCCGACAGCACGGCGGTGGCGTAGAGGTCGCGTTCGACGATTTCCCGCTCGATTGCCGGGTCCAGCGCGCCGCTCATGCCGTTGCAGGTGGTGCAGGCATAGCCGACGATGCCGAAGCCCAGCTTTTCCAGCTCCGGCAGCAGGCCGGCTTCCTCGAGGTAGAGGCGGGCCACCCGCGAACCGGGCGCGAAGGAGGTCTTGACCCAGGGCTTGCGGCTCAGGCCCAGCCGGTTGGCGTTGCGCGCAAACAGGCCGGCGGCGACGACATTGCGCGGGTTCGAGGTATTGGTGCAGCTGGTGATCGCGGCGATGATCACTGCGCCGTCGGGCATCTGCCCGTCCGCTTCCGCCTGCCGCGTCGGTTCCGGCCCGGTGGCAATGCCCCGCTCGGCCAGCTCCCGTGTCGGCAGCCGGCGATGGGGATTGGAGGGGCCGGCCATGTTGCGCTCAACGCCGGAAAGATCGAAGCGCAGCTGACGGTCGTATTCGGCCTGGCGCAGATCGTCGGCCCAGAGGCCCGCCGTGCGGGCATAGGTTTCCACCAGCTTCAGCTGTTCCGGGTTGCGACCGGTCAGGCGAAGGTAGTCGAGGGTGTGTTCGTCGATTGCGAACATGCCGGCGGAAGCGCCGTATTCGGGGGTCATGTTGGACAGGGTGGCGCGGTCACCGATGCTCAGGCGCGCCGCGCCCTCGCCGAAGAACTCGAGCCAGGCCGAGACCACGCGCTGTTCGCGCAGGAACTCGGTCATCGCCAGCGCGATATCGGTGGCGGTGATACCGGGCGCGGGTTGGCCGACCAGCTCGACGCCGACGATCTCGGGCAGGCGCATCATGGTCGGACGGCCCAGCATCACCGTTTCCGCCTCCAGCCCGCCGACGCCGATGGCCAGCACCCCGAGGCAATCGACATGGGGGGTGTGCGAATCGGTGCCGATGCAGGTGTCGGGGAAGGCGAGGCCATCCTGTCGGGCGATCACCGAAGACATTCTTTCGAGGTTGATCTGGTGCATGATGCCGTTGCCGGCGGGGATCACATCGACATTGTCGAAGGCCTTCTTGCACCAGTCGATGAAATGGAAGCGGTCGGCGTTGCGCCGGTCCTCGATGGCGCGGTTGCGCTCGAAGGCATCGGGGTCGCTGCCGGGATATTCCACCGCCAGCGAGTGATCGACGATCAACTGCGTCGGCACCACCGGGTTGACGCGGGCCGGGTCGCCGCCCTGCTCGGCGATGGCGTCGCGCAGGCCGGCCAGATCCACCAGCGCGGTCTGGCCGAGGATGTCGTGGCAGACCACGCGCACCGGATACCAGGGAAAATCCCGGTCACGCCGGCGGTCGATGATCTGCAGCAGGGCCGGTTCGAGCTGCTCCGTATCGCAATGGCGCAGCAGTTGTTCGGCCAGCACCCGCGAGACATAGGGCAACCCCTGCCAGGCGCCGGGGCGCAGCGCCTCGACCGCCGCGCGGGCGTCGTGGTAGTCCAGGCCGGTGCCGGGCAGGGGCTTGCGCTGGCGGGGATCGGTGTCGTGTTTCATCGTTCGTCTATGGGCACGAAACGCAGGTTTTCGGGGCCGGTGTAGATGGCCGAGGGGCGGATGATCTTGCCATCCTCGCGCTGCTCGATGACATGGGCGCCCCAGCCGGAGGTTCGCGAGATGACGAACAACGGCGTGAACATCTCCGTCGGCACGCCCATCAGGTGATAGGAGACGGCGGAGAACCAGTCCAGATTCGGAAACATCTTCTTGATCTCCCACATCACCGATTCGAGTCGGTCGGCGATGTCGTAGAGCTTGTGGTCGCCGGCCGCGTCGGCAAGGGACTTGGCCACCCGCTTGATGACCTGGTTGCGCGGATCGCCGGTGGTATAGACCGGGTGACCGAAGCCGATCACGATCTCCTTGCGCGCCACCCGTTCGCGTATGTCGGCCTCGGCCTCGTCCGGGTCGGTGTAGCGTTGCTGGATCTCGAAGGCCGCCTCGTTGGCGCCGCCGTGCTTGGGGCCGCGCAGTGCGCCGATGGCGCCGGTGATGCAGGAATACAGGTCCGAACCGGTACCGGCGATGACCCGGGCGGTGAAGGTGGAGGCGTTGAACTCGTGCTCGGCATAGAGGATCAGCGAGGTGTGCATCGCGCGCACCCAGTGCTCGGGCGGCGTTTCGCCGTGAAGCAGGTGCAGAAAGTGGCCGCCGATGGAATCGTCGTCGGTTTCCACCTCGATGCGCTTGCCGTTGACCGTGTAGTGATACCAGTAGAGCAGCATCGAACCGAAGCTGGCCATCAGCCGGTCGATCAGCTCGCGGGCCTGCTCGGCCGGCTGCTCCGGTTTCTCCGGCAGCAGGCTGCCGAGCACCGAGCAGCCGCTGCGCAGCACATCCATCGGGTGGGCCGTCGGCGGCAGCTGTTCCAGGGTGTTCTTCAGGGCCTGGGGCAGCCCGCGCATCGAGCGCAGCCGGGCCTTGTAGGCCTCCAACTCGGCACGGTTGGGCAGCTTGCCGTGGACGATCAGGTAGGCGATTTCCTCGAATTCGGCGCTCTCGGCGAAATCGAGGATGTCGTAGCCGCGATAGTGCAGGTCATTGCCCTTTCGCCCTACGGTGCAGATGGCGGTATTGCCGGCGGCGGTGCCGGAGAGAGCGACGGATTTCTTGGCCTTGGGCAGCACTTGTTCGGTCTGTGCGTTCATCGGGAGATCCTCCATTCGTGTTCGGTGGGCGGCGGGCCGCCTCGATGCCGCCATGGTACTGGCTCCGGCCGGCGGGGAGGGCAGAGTATTCCAATACTAAGCATTGAAAGCCGGTTCGGATCGGATGGCAAAGCGGCTTGTCCGAAAAATCGGACAAATATCGACGAACGGCAGGTCAGCCTGTCAAGAAAATCAGACAAGGCCCCCGCGGGGATTTCCATCCGCCGGAAGGGCAAGGGAAATGCTGGACTGGCCCGGATCTTGCTCTATTTGGCGAACTACTTTAAGTTTTCATCCATACATCCAGGGAGAGAAACCATGAATCACCTGTTGAAAGCCACCCTTCTCGGTGCCAGCCTGTTTGCGGGCAGTGTATCGGCGGCGCCGATCTTTTACCAAGCGACCGATGTTAAGGCTACGGCGACAGTCAATTATGACTATGGTTTATTTCCAACTGGTGCATCGGAGTTCAATTTCGATGTGATGTCCGGTAATTTCAGCGACAATCTGGGTATGTTCACCCCCGGTGACTACGACATTAGCTTCGCCCTTGAGGGTCTATGGCTGGATATCGACAACAATGGAACCGTGGATTTGACCCAAGCCGACTTGGGGTCGGATCCCTTTTTCGGTTCGACTGGGCCGCTGTCATTGGGATCTCTGCCGCCCTTGTCCGGCACCGATGGCGCGCTGAGCTGGAATTTGGATACGACTGTGAATTCACTTTGGATCGGCTTTGACGGTGCTGATTATGAAAATTTTGCGATGAATACCCTGCTCGCAAGCCTTGATCTTACCTTTGGTAACGGGATAAACGGTGTCATGGATGCCATTGTCGGCTGGGACAAGCTGCGCGTCGAGCTGAACCCGGTTGCGGTACCCGAGCCTTCCATCTGGCTGTTGCTGGGCACCGGCCTGCTGGGCTTGGGTTGGGCGCGTCGCAAGGCCTGATCCTTCGAGGTTTCGGTTCCTCAAAAGGCCCCGGCAATGCCGGGGCCTTTTGTTTGTTTGGCCAGGGAAGGCCGAGAGCAGTGGTCAGTTCTCGTCGCGGAACAGCCGGTCGAGCTTCTGCTCGTAGGCGTGGTAGTCGAGGAAATCGTAGAGCTCGGCGCGGGTCTGCATCTGGTCGATGACGCCTTTCTGGGTGCCCTTGTCGTGCAGTTCCCGGTACACGCGCAGGGCGGCGGCATTGGCGGCGCGGAAGGCGGACAGGGGGTAGAGCGCGATGCTGACGCCGGCACTCGCGAGTTCATCGGTGGTGAACAGCGGCGTGGCGCCGAACTCGGTGATGTTGGCCAGCACCGGCACCTGTACCGCATCGACGAAGCGGCGGTATTGCTCGAGTTCGGTCAGGGCCTCGGGGAAGATCATGTCGGCGCCGGCCTCGACACAGGCGCAGGCCCGTTCGATGGCGGCCTGTTCGCCTTCCACCGCCAGCGCGTCGGTGCGCGCCATGATGACGAAATCCGCATCCGTCTTCGCGTCCACCGCGGCCTTGATGCGATCCACCATCTCCTGCAGCGGCACGATGGCCTTGTTGGGCCGGTGGCCGCAGCGTTTCTGCGCCACCTGGTCCTCGAGGTGCACCGCCGCGGCGCCGCACTTGATCATCGAACGGATCGTGCGGGCGATGTTGAAGGCGCCGCCCCAGCCGGTGTCGATATCCACCAGCACCGGGCTTTCGGTGACATCAGTGATGCGTTCGAGGTCGGTCAGCACATCTTCCATCGTGGTGATGCCGAGATCGGGAATGCCGCGCGAACCGGCGGCCACGCCGCCGCCGGAGATATACAGCGACTTGAAGCCGGTGGCCTCGGCCAGCCGCGCATGATAGGCGTTGATGGCGCCGACGCACTGCAGCGGTTTTTCGCTGGCCGCCAGCTCGCGGAATCGTCGGCCGGGGGAGGTCTTGCTCATGGGCTTTCCTTTGTTCAGTCGGCGGCGTAGCCGAGGGATTGCAGGGCCTCGCGGATCTCGTCGAGGATGGCGGGGTCGTCGATGGTGGCCGGCATCTTCCATTCGCGGCCGTCGGCGATGCAGGCCATGGTGCCGCGCAGGATCTTGCCGGAACGGGTCTTCGGCAGGCGCTGGACCACCACCGCCGACTTGAAGGCGGCCACCGGCCCGATCTGCTCGCGCACCCGCAGCACCAGCTCGCCGATCAGTTCGCCGTGGTCGCGCTCGACCCCGGCCTTGAGTACCAGGAAGCCCAGCGGCAATTGCCCTTTCAGGTCGTCGGCGACACCGATCACCGCGCACTCGGCGATGTCGGCATGGCCGGCCAGCACCTCTTCCATCTGTCCGGTGGAGAGACGATGGCCGGCGACATTGATGACATCGTCGGTGCGGCTCATGATCCACAGGTAATCGTCCTCGTCCTTGTAGCCGGCATCGCCGGTCAGGTAGTAGCCGGGGTGCTTGCTCAGGTAGGCATCGACGAAGCGCTGCTCGGCGTTCCACAGGGTCGGCAGGCAGGAGGGCGGCAGCGGCAGCTTGATGCAGATGTCGCCCATCTCGCCCGGCGGCAGCTCGCGGTGCTGTTCGTCGAGGATGCGCACATCGTAGCCGGGCATGGCCACGGTGGGCGATCCGGGCTTGACCGGCAGCGGTTCGATGCCCATCGGATCGGCGGCGATGGCCCAGCCGGTTTCGGTCTGCCACCAGTGGTCGATCACCGGCTTGCCGAGTTTCTCGCGTGCCCAGAACAGGGTGTCCGGGTCGCAACGCTCGCCGGCGAGAAACAGGGATTCCATGCAGGAGAGGTTGTAGGGCTTCAGGTATTCGCCGTCGGGGTCTTCCTTCTTGATCGCGCGGAAGGCGGTGGGCGCGGTGAACAATACCTTGACGCCGTGTTCGCTGATCACGCGCCAGAAGGCGCCCGGGTCCGGTGTGCCCACGGGCTTGCCTTCGTAGAGCACCGTGGTGCAGCCCTTGAGCAGCGGCGCATAGACGATATAGCTGTGGCCGACCACCCAGCCGACATCGGAAGCGGCCCAGTACACATCGCCGGCGTCGATGTTGTAGATGGCCTTCATCGAGTAGTGCATGGCCACGGCGTGGCCGCCGTTGTCGCGCACCACGCCCTTGGGCTGGCCGGTGGTGCCCGAGGTGTAGAGGATGTACAGCGGGTCGGTGGCGCGCACCGAGACGCAGGCGGCGTCGCCGGCAAGCCCGGTTTCGGCGTCCCAGTCGTGGTCGCGGCCATCGATCAGAATCGCCTCGGCCTGGGGCCGCGCCTTGATGATGCAGGTTTCCACCTTGTGCGAGGCCAGTTCGATGGCTTCGTCGAGCAGCGGCTTGTATTCGACCACGCGGCCCGGTTCGATGCCGCAACTGGCGCTGACGATGACCTTGGGTTTCGCATCGTCGATGCGCGTGGCCAGCTCGGCCGCGGCAAAGCCGCCGAAGACCACGGAATGAATGGCGCCGATGCGCGCGCAGGCGAGCATGGCCACGGCGGCCTCGGGGATCATCGGCAGGTAGATGATGACGCGGTCGCCGTAATCCACGCCGTGGCGTTTGAGCACGCCGGCGAAACGGGCGACGCGATCCTGCAGCTCGCGGTAGCTGATCTTCTGCTGCTGGCCGGTGATCGGCGAGTCGTAGATGATCGCCGCCTGGTCGCCACGGCCGTTTTCGACATGGCGGTCCACGGCGTTGTAGCAGGTGTTGAGCTGTCCGCCGACGAACCAGCGCGGCACGGGTTTGGCGTCATGGTCCAGCACTTGCTCCCAAGGCTGGTCCCAGTGCAGGGCCGCGGCGGCCTCGCCCCAGAAGCTCTCGGGGTCCTCGAGGGAGCGGCGGTAGATGCTCTTGTAGTCGCTCATGGTCGTTCTCCAATGTCCGGTGGTTATTGTTGTTCTGCAGGCAGTGGCCGGCAGCTCAGCACCACGCCGTCCTCGTCGGCGCAGAGCCAATCGCCGGGCTGAAAATCCACGCCGCCGAAGCGCAGCGCGATATCCACCTGTCCGACGCCCAGCTTGAGGCTTTTCTTCGGGTGGGTGCCGAGGGCCATCACGCCGATGGGCATTTTGGCGATCACCGCGCTGTCGCGAATCATGCCGTAGATCAGCACGCCGGCCCAGCCGTTGTCGATGGCCAGTTGCGCCAGCTGGTCGCCGAGCATGGCGCAGCGCGGCGAGGCGCCGGCGTCGACCACCAGCACGCGGCCGCGGCCCGGGGTTTCGAGCTGTTCGCGCACGCGGCTGTTGTCCTCGAAGCACTTGACCGTGGCGATGGGCCCATGGAAGGCCCGCAGCCCGCCGAAATGGCCGAGCCCGGGTTCGAGGATCTGCAACTGATCGGAATAACGGTCGCAGAGGTCGGCGGTGGCGATCTTCATCCCCCCATGATACGCCCGTTTGCGCCCCGGATGCCGCAGGGTTTTCCAATACTGCGCATTGAAAAACGGCTCGGCGGGCCGGCCGCATTCGCTATACTGCCGCCGACGGCGCCTCGCGCGCCCTTGCTGCCGGAAAACCCTGTTGATGAGCGCTTCCTACCTGCTGGTGTTGCTGACCCTGAATGCCAACGGCCTGCCGTCGGCGGCTTTTGTCAATGCCGCCACCGCCGCGCAATGCGAGCAGCGCAAGGCGATGATTTCTGGCTTGCTGCGCGGCAGTGGGTTGCGCCTGATCGACAGCCGCTGCCTCGAAAGCGATCTTCTCTTCTCCCCCTATCGCCACGATGCCCCGGCCTCGGAGAAACGCTTTGTCTGGCTGGTTGATCTCGGCGCCGAACCGCCCCGTCTCGAAGCCATGCCCGACCGGGCTGCCTGCGAAGCCGCGCGTCGTTCCGGGGATGGCGCGCGCTGCGCGGTCACCGACCAGCGACCGCTCGGCTGGTGGGGAAGGCTGTTGTTGTGGCTCGGCTTGCGCTGACATCTCATCCGCAGCTTGCGTCGCGGTCGAAACGAATCGCCTGTGGATAGGGAAAGACATCGCGATAGCGATGCGCGTGGATATCCTGCTGCACCGAGCGCCAGTAGTCGGGGCGGAACAGTTCCGGGTGGCTGTCGAGGACATGCCGGCGCAGCGACGGGTCGCCGCTGATGAAGCGGATGAATTCTTCCGGGAACACATCGCGTTCGGCCACGCTGTACCAGGGTTCGGAGGCCATTTCCTGCTCCGGCGTCAGCGGCTCGGGAATGGCGCGGAAGTTCATGTCGGTCATGAACTCGATCTCGTCGTAGTCGTAGAAGATGACGCGGCCGTGGCGCGTCACGCCGAAATTCTTCAGCAGCAGGTCGCCGGGGAAGATGTTGGCCGCGGCCATGTCCTCGATGGCCTGGGCATACTCGTCCAGCGCGGCCTCGGCGCGGGACGGGTCCGCGTTCTGCAGGTAGAGGTTGAGCGGCGTCAGGCGGCGCTCGATGTAGAGATGGCGGATGATCAGCATCTCGCCGTCGATCTCCAGGCTTGAGGGAATGCGTTGCTCGAACTCGGCCATCAGCTCCGGCGAGATGCGTTCGAGCGGGAAGGCGGCGTAGGAATATTCCAGGGTGTCGGCCATGCGCCCGACCCGGTCCTGCATCTTGATGATCTGGTATTTCTTCTCCACCTGGGCGCGGGTGGTCTTCTTCGGCGGCGCGAAGCGGTCGTTGATGACCTTGAACACATAGGGATAGCTGGGCAGCGTGAACACCGTCATCACCATGCCGCGGATGCCGGGAGCGATCTCGAGCCGGTCCGTGGAGTGCCGCAGATGGTGCAGAAAGTCGCGGTAGAACTCGGTCTTGCCCTGTTTCTGCAGGCCGATGGCGGTGTAGAGATCGGCCTTGGTCTTGTGCGGCAACAGCTGCTTGAGGAAATCCACCACCGCCGAGGGCGTGCGCGTGTCCACCATGAAGTAGCTGCGCGCGAAGCTGAACAGGTTGGTGATGTCGTTGGGCGCGCTGACCAGCGCATCGACGAAAACCTGCCCGCGCCCGTTGTTGAGCAGCGGAATCACGAAAGGGATCACCTGGTCGCCGTTGACCCCCATGCCGATGATGTAGGCGGCCTTGTTGCGGTAGAACAGGGTGTTGAGCACGCGCAGCTGGAAATGCTGCAACAGCTCCAGCCGCGGCAGCAGGGTCTCGCGCACGCGCAGCGCCAGCCGCCGTACATCGCGGCGCAGATCCTCGTAGGGCAGGGGCGGGTCGGCCCGCTGCAGGATCTTGCGCAGGCTGTGGCTGAGGCCGCGGCGGGTCGGGTAGAGGCAGTGGTAGGTGGCGTCCTGTTCGTCCTCGAGATACTCGGTGGACAGACCCGGGCGCACGAAGATGTGCTCGTTATTGTAATAGCGCCGGTGGAACAGCGAGGTGAACACCGAGTTGTAGAAGGTCTCGGCCAGCTCCGGCTGGC
>WGBK01000094.1 GCA_015494335.1 Gammaproteobacteria bacterium
GAAAGGGGAAGATCTCGATCAGGCCGCGTTGCGTGGCATCCCGTACATCGAGGATCTCAACATTGTTGTTGTCCTGAGCTCGCAAGGCGAATTCTTCGGGTGGCAGAAGATGTTTCTTGAGCTGTTCCTTGCTGATCAGGCGTTTGGGGTCCACCGGCTTCTGTCCGAGCAGCACGGCGCGTTCGGGATAGGCGCGGGCCCAGTCGAAGATGCCGGCATCGTAAGCTCGAACCCGTTGCAAGCCGGCCTGGATTGCCTTGCGCGTGGCCTTGTAGGACTTGTAGCAAGTATGACCATTGCAGTAGAACGCCACTGGTTTGCCTTTTTCGAGCAGCTTGCGAACCTGAGTGACAAATCCGGGCTTGTTGAGGGGAATGTTGAAGGCGCCGTCGATATGCAGGGTGTCGTATTCGTAATTGGATCGGACATCGACGATATTGTAGCGGCCGAAGTTTTGTGCCAGTTCGGTTGTTTCGATGACCGGCAGGGTGGGATAGGTCTTGCGCCCTGGAAAATCGTTGGTCTGCGCCTGGACCGGGGCCAAGGCAAGCAGGGGTAGCAACAACACCAGCGCCAGAGCGCCTAGGGCGGATCGGGATGTCATGGTGATTCTCTCCGTTAATTCCATTGGGTTCGATGGGTCTATTGTTTTATTTGTTCTCCTGATCATAGGTGCGCTGGAACCGTTCTGCCAGTCTCAAGGGATATTCTTTTATGGCACGATACCTGCATCAAAGCCTGCGACCATTCGCAATACTCGATCAGGAGAGTTCTCATGAACCAGGCTTTATGGGTCGCCAAGACCGGCCTCGACGCGCAGCAGACCCGGCTCGCGGTCATATCCAACAACCTCGCCAATGTCAGCACCACCGGATTCAAGCAATCCCGGGCGGTGTTCGAGGATCTGCTGTACCAGAACATCCGCCAGGTGGGCGGCCAGACCTCGCAGGACACGCGCCTGCCCTCGGGGCTGATGCTGGGCACCGGCGTGCGTACCGTGGCCACCGAGAAGCTGCATACCCAGGGCGGTATCCTGACCACCGACAATGCCCTCGATATCGCCATCGACGGCAAGGGCTATTTCCCGATCCTGCTGCCTGACGGTACCGAGGCCTATACCCGGGACGGCAGCTTCAAACTCTCCGACCAGGGGCAAATGGTGACCGCCAGCGGCTATGTATTGCAGCCCGGCATCAATATTCCGGCCGATGTGCAATCCATCACCATTGGCAACGACGGCGTGGTATCGGTGGCCCTGCCGGGGCAGCCGACGCCCCAGGTGGTCGGCAACATCCAGATCGCCAATTTCATCAACCCCACCGGGCTGCAGCCCATCGGCGAGAACCTGTTCCTCGAATCCGCGGCCAGCGGCAACGCCCAGGCCGGCACCCCGGGGCTGACCGGCCTCGGCAAGCTGCGTCAGGGTTCTCTGGAGGGCAGCAATGTCAATATCGTCGAGGAAATGGTCGGCATGATCGAAACCCAGCGCGCCTACGAGATGAATTCGCGGCTGATCTCCACCGCCGACGGCATGATGCAGTTCCTCACCAACAACGTGTAACGGAGCGTTGAAATGAGACCTTCCACCCTTCGCCTGCTGCTGCCCGCTCTGGCACTGCTGCTGTTGCAGGCCTGTGCGGCCACGCGCATCCAGGTGCAGCCGGACCCCATGTACGCACCGGTCGACCTCAAGGCCGAACGATTCCAGCCCGTCAACAATGGTTCCATCTACCAGGATGGCCGGGCGGTGCGACTGTTCGAGGACAGCAAGGCCTTCCGCATCGGCGATCTGCTCAGCGTCATCCTCAAGGAGCAGACCAATGCCTCCAAGTCCGCGGCCACCAATACCGCCAAGGCCGATGACGTGAAGCTGGGCGCCGGTTCGCTGTTCGGCGTCACCCCGACATACAACGGCCAGTCGGTGCTGGCCAGCGAGCTGAAGGGGGAGCGCGCCTTCAAGGGCAGTGGCGACAGCAAGCAGAGCAACAGCCTCAAGGGCGAGATCTCGGTCATGGTCACCGACATCCTGCCCAACGGCACGCTGGTGGTGCGCGGCGAGAAGATACTCGGTCTCAACCAGGGCCGGGAATACATCCGCATCTCCGGCCTGGTGCGCCCACAGGATGTCAGTTCCGCCAACGAGGTATTGTCCGGCAAGCTGGCCAACGCGCGCATCTATTACGGCGGCGGCGGCGCCATCGCCGAGGCCAATACCAAGGGCTGGCTGTCACGCCTGTTCGACAGTCCCATGTTCCCGTTCTGAGGTTTGAATCATGCGAATACTGAGTCTCTTTCTGTTACTGGCGGTTTCCCTCGCCGCCCACGCCGAGCGCATCAAGGATCTGACCGAGATCCAGGGCGTGCGCAGCAACCAGCTGGTGGGCTACGGCCTGGTAGTCGGTCTCGATGGCACCGGCGACCAGACCGCGCAGACCCCGTTCACGGTGCAGAGTCTGAAGAGCATGCTGTCTCAATACGGCATCACCCTGCCGGCCAATGCCAATCCGCAGGTGAAGAATATCGCCGCGGTGAGCATCCATGCCGAGCTGCCGCCCTTCGCCAAGATCGGCCAGAAGATCGATGTCACCGTTTCCTCCCTCGGCAATGCCAAGAGCCTGCGCGGCGGCAGCCTGCTGATGACGCCGCTGAAAGGCGCCGATGGCCGCATCTACGCGATGGCCCAGGGCAACCTGGTGGTCGGCGGTCTGGGCGTGGAAGGGCAGGACGGCTCGCGGGTATCCATCAACATCCCCAGCGCCGGACGCATACCCAACGGCGCGACGGTGGAAAAGGAGGTGCGCAATCCCTTTGCGCTGGGCGATTTCATCATCCTCAACCTGAAACGGCCGGATTTCACCACCGCCAAGCGCCTGTCCGATACCATCAACCGCATCCTCGGTCCGGACAATGCCTTTGCCCAGGACAGCGTGACGGTCAAGATCCGCGCGCCGAAGGATGTATCCCAGCGCGTCGGTTTCA
>WGBK01000095.1 GCA_015494335.1 Gammaproteobacteria bacterium
CCACTGGTCGCTGGTGTCGACGAACTTCTCGAGATCGAAATTGGTGAGCACCTTCTCGGGCAGGTAACTGCCGGTGCCGCTGATGCGCGCGTAGGTCATGCTCCGTCTCCTGTGGCGGATAGATGTTGATGAAGCTCCTGGCTGATTCGCTTTGGCACCGATTGGTCGATCTCGATGACCGCGATCTTGATCGCGTTGGCGAAGGATTCCTCGTCGGCGCTGCCGTGGCTCTTGATGACGATGCCGTTGAGCCCGAGCAGGCTGGCGCCGTTGTACTGCCTTGGGTCCAGGGTATGGCGGACCCGGTTGAGCACCGGCATGGCGATCACGGCCGCAAGCCGAGTGAACAGGTTACGCTTGAAATTGGACTTGAGCACCTGGTTGACCATTGCCGCCAGGCCCTCGGCCGTCTTCAGCGAGACATTGCCTACAAAACCGTCGGCCACGACTACATCCACCTTGCCGGTATAGATGTCATCGCCCTCGATGAAGCCGGTGTAGTTGAGGCGAGTTTCCGCGATCAGCTGGCTCGCCTGCTTCACCACCTCGTTGCCCTTGATTGCCTCGGAACCGATATTGAGCAGGCCGACGCTGGGACGGGGGTTGCCGTCCACCGATTCGGCCAGTACCGAGCCCATCACCGCGAACTGCAGCAGATGCTCCGGCGTGCAGTCGATGTTGGCGCCGAGATCGAGCATGTGGGTGTGGCCGGTGATGGTCGGCAAGGCGGTACAGATGGCGGGACGGCTGATCCCGGGCAGGGTCTTGAGCACGAACTTGCCGGTAGCCATCAGCGCACCGGTATTGCCCGCGCTGACACAGGCATCGACCACGCCTTCCTTGACCAGATTGATGGCCACGCGCATCGAGGAATCCTTCTTCTTTTTCAGCGCCACGGCGGGTGATTCGTCCATGTCCACCACTTCGGTGGCGGCGTGGATGTGCAGGCGGGGTTCGTCAACGAGGTCCAGGTCGCGCAGCCGGGGCTCCAGTACCTCGGGGCGGCCGACCAGGGTCAGTTCGATGTCGGGATGCTGTTTCAGCGCGCGTCGGGCCGCGGATACGGTTACCGACGGGCCATGGTCGCCGCCCATGGCATCGATAGCGATTTTCTTTATTGTCATTCTCTGGTTATCTGAGTTCAGACCGACGCAAACGAATACGGGCGGTCAAGCCCGCCCGTATTCCCAGTGTCGATACCGACAATCTACTCTTCGTCGTCGTCTTCCTCGATCTTCTCCACGATGACCTGGCGGCCACGGTAGAAACCGTCTTCGCTGATGTGATGACGACGATGGATCTCGCCGGTGGTGGGCTCGACCGACAGGGTCGGACCGGTCAGCGCATCGTGGGAACGACGCATGCCGCGGCGGGACGGGGTCTTGCGATTTTGTTGAACAGCCATGGGTATCTCCGAATTGAGTTAAAGCTTGCCCTTGAGCGCGGCCAGCGCAGCAAAGGGGTTGTCGCGTTCGGCTTCCATCGTCTCCTCGGGGTCGGACGGTCGCCAGAATTCGTTGCAATCGACATTGTCATGCCGTCTTATGATCGGCAGCGCCAGCATCACCTCTTCCTCGACCAGGGCGAACAGATCGATCCAGCCCTCGTCGCTGTGGATGACTTCGAGCCCCGCCTCGTCGTCGCCTTCACAGGCGTCGATGAGAAGCTCGAAATCCTGTTCGACGGGCAGATCCATCGCGCCGAGGCAGCGCTCGCAGGTCATCGGCAACTGCGCCTCGATGTGGCCGCGTATCGAGCGGGCACCCCACTCGGTACGGCGAAATTCGAAGCGCAGCTTCAGCGGCTGCGGGCGGGCATCCTCGCGCAACAGTTCGCGCAGACGAGGCAGTTGCACCATCGCGATCTCGCCCTCGAATGCGGCGTTGCGCTCGATCTCCCGAGCCACGCGATAGCTTTGCTGTAACTTGCCTTGCATAAACGCGCGATTTTAACCGGTTTCTGCAACCACTGTCCACGCCGAATTGCCTGTTTTCCGGGGCTGCGGGGCTTGGCGAATAAGAAAAGTATAATATACTGTTGTTTTGCCTCCATCGCCTGCCCGTCATGACCGAAACCCCGCTCATCCTGGCCTCCAGCTCGCCCTTCCGCAGGGAACTGCTGGAACGCCTGAACCTGCCTTTTCGCTGCCAGTCTCCGGATATCGACGAGAGCCTCCAACCCGGGGAGAAGGCCGTGGACTATGTACAACGCCTGGCCCGCGAGAAGGCCCGGGTCATCGCCGAGCGGGAACCCGGTGCCCTGGTCATCGGTTCGGATCAGTGCGCGCTGCTCGACGGCGAGATTCTCGGCAAGCCGGGCAACCCGGAACGGGCATTGCAACAGCTGCGCCAGGCTCAGGGCAAGGAAGTGGTATTTCACACGGGACTGTGCGTGCTGCAGGGGAGCAGCGGTTTCGAGGCCGTGGATTGCATCGATTTCCGCGTCGGCTTCCGCCAGCGCAGCGA
>WGBK01000096.1 GCA_015494335.1 Gammaproteobacteria bacterium
GGCGAGGGCGTGTTCCGTGGGCTGCCCAGCCCCTTCGAGGCCACGCGCTACCACTCGCTGGTGATCGAACGCGAAAGCCTGCCCGATTGTCTCGAGATCACCGCCTGGACCGAGGACGAGGAGGGCGGCATCGACGAGATCATGGGCGTGCGCCACCGCGAACTGGCGGTCGAGGGGCTGCAGTATCACCCCGAGTCGATACTCAGCGAACACGGCCATGAACAACTACAGAGTTTTCTCGAAACCAGTTTATAACGGAGTCCGGCATGGATATACAACAGGCATTGCAGAAGGCCATCGCGCGCGAAGACCTGACCCGCGACGAGATGAAACAGGTGATGACGCAGATCATGACCGGGGAAGCGAGCCCGGCGCAGATCGGCGGCTTTCTGATCGCGCTGCGCATGAAGGGCGAAAGCGTCGACGAGATCAGCGCCGCCGCCGAGGTCATGCGCGAGCTGGCTACGCCGGTCGAGACCCACAGCGATCACCTGGTCGATACCTGCGGTACCGGCGGCGATGCCTCCGGCAGCTTCAATGTCTCCACCGCCGCGGCACTGGTGGCGGCCGGGGCGGGCGCCCATGTTGCCAAGCACGGCAACCGCTCGGTCTCCAGTTCCTCCGGCAGCGCCGATGTGCTCGAGGCCGCCGGGGTCAATCTGGATGTCGATCCGGCCACCGTGGGCCGCTGCATCGACGAAGTGGGCGTCGGTTTTCTGTTCGCGCAGAAACACCACAGCGCGATGCGCCATGCCATCGGGCCGCGCCGCGAGATGGGCGTGCGCACTCTGTTCAATGTGCTCGGCCCGCTGACCAACCCGGCCGGCGCGCCGAACCAGGTGATGGGCGTGTTCGCCGCCGAGTTGGTCGAGCCGATTGCCGAGGTGCTGAAATCCCTCGGCAGCGATCATGTGCTGGTGGTGCACGCCGATGACGGCATGGATGAGATCTCGATCTGCGCGCCAACCGCCGTGGCGGAACTGAAGGATGGCGAGATCCGCAGCTACCGTATCCAGCCCGAGGATTTCGGCTTCGAACGGGCCGATCCCGAGGCCATTCGCGTTGGCAGCGCCGAGGAAAGCCTGGCCATGATCCGCGGAGTGCTCGACAACCAGGCCGGGCCGGCTCGGGACATCGTCTGCCTCAATGCCGGCGCGGCGATTCTTGCGGCGGGGCTGGCCGATGACCTGGCCGAGGGGATCGAGAAGGCGAAGCAGTCCATTGCCTCGGGGCAGGCGCGGCAGGTGCTCGAGCAGTTGGTCGAACGGACCCGCACCGCATGAGCGATATCCCCGATATCCTCGAACGCATTCTCGCGCGCAAGCGCGAGGAGATCGCCGAGCGCCGCCAGCGACGCTCCGCCAGCGAACTGGAAGCGAAACTGGAGCAGGCGTCTCCGCCCCGTGGCTTCGTGGCTTCGCTTCAGCGACGCATCGAGCAGGGTCAACCCGCGGTCATCGCCGAGATCAAGAAAGCCTCGCCGAGCAAGGGCGTGATCCGCGCCGATTTCGATCCGCCGGCGATCGCGAAATCCTACGAACGGGGTGGCGCCGCCTGCCTGTCGGTGCTGACCGACGAGGATTTCTTCCAGGGCAGCGACGACTACCTGGTGGCCGCGCGCGCCGCCTGCTCGCTGCCGGTGATCCGCAAGGATTTCATCATCGACGACTACCAGCTGCTCGAGGCGCGCGCCATGGGCGCCGATTGCGTGCTGCTGATCGTCGCCGCGCTGGAACAGCCTCGGCTGCGCGCGCTCTACGAGCGGGCCACCGGACTGGGCCTCGATGTGCTGGTCGAGGTGCACGACCGCGAGGAAATGCTGCGCGCCCTGGAGCTGGATCTGCCGATGATCGGCGTCAACAACCGCGACCTGCGAACCTTCGACACCCGCCTCGAAACCTCGCTGGAATTGCTCGAACTGCTGCCGCCGGATCGCTTCCTGGTGACCGAAAGCGGCATCCACAGCCGCGACGATGTGCGGCTGATGCGCGAAAACGGCATCCATGCCTTCCTCATTGGCGAAGCCTTCATGCGGGCCGGGGATCCGGGGCAGGCATTGGCTGAAATGTTTGCGGAATCTTGAGGCGTACCCTGACCGGAAGGTCGCGCTACGGAAAGAGGAACAAAAAAACCGCCCGCAGGCGGTTGTCTGGTTGAGCGGTAATTTGGCAGATCGTCAGCGTGTACCGAAGACGACGATGGTCTTGCCGTGGGCGGAGATCAGGTTTTCCTCTTCGAGGTTCTTGATCACGCGGCCGGCCATTTCGCGAGAGCAGCCGACGATCTTGGCAATCTCCTGGCGCGTGATCTTGATCTGCATGCCATCGGGATGGGTCATCGCGTCGGGTTGCTGGGCCAGGTCGAGGAGGGTGCGGGCGACGCGGCCGGTCACATCCATGAACGCCAGGTTGCTGACCTTGCGGCTGGTGTTGCGCAGGCGGTCGGCGAGCTGGGCCGATAGCTGGAACAGGATTTCGGGGTTCTCGCGAGCCAGTTTCATGAACTGGTTGTAGTGAATCTCGGCGATCTCGCATTCACTGCGGGTTGTGACCCAGGCGCTGCGTTTCATGTCCTTCTCGAACAAACCCATCTCGCCGAAGAAATCACCGGCATTCAGATAGGCCAGCACGATCTCGTTGCAGTCGTCATCCTCGATGACGACACTGACGGAACCCTTGATGATGTAGTACAGGGTATGGGATTCGTCACGGGCGTGAATGATGGTCTGCTTTGCCGGCAGCGTCTTCTTGTGGCAATGCTTGAGGAAGTTTTCCAGCGCGGGGTTGCGCTCGGGTTCGATCTTCTTGATGGGTTGCAAGCTCACGGTAGTTCTTATCCTGTGTCATTATGATTATCAGCGGCGATAACATACCATAAAAACGGTTACTTACAAGCGAGAGCACAGACGATGAAAGCAAGAGTCAAATGGCTGGACAACATGACCTTTGTCGGCGAGTCGCCCAGTGGCCATGCGGTGGTCATGGACGGCCCTCCCGAGTTCGGCGGGCGTAACCTGGGCATCCGTCCGATGGAGATGCTGATCCTCGGTCTCGGCGGCTGCAGCGCCTTCGATGTGATGCTGATTCTCGGCAAGGCGCGTCAGCAGGTGGAGCATTGCGAGGTGGAGCTGGACTATGATCGCGCCGAGGAGAATCCGAAGGTGTTCACGCGCATCCATCTGCATTTCATTGTCACGGGCAAGTCGCTGGACGAGAAGAGGGTGGAGCGCGCGGTGCAGTTGTCGGCGGAGAAGTATTGCTCGGCCTCGATCATGCTCGGCAAGACCGCCGACATCAGCCACGATTTCGAGATCCGCGAAATTTGAGTCGGTGTTGCGACTGTATCGCGATCAGACGCGGTAGGCCGTGCCGGTCATGACCCGGCTGACCAGGGTCATGGCGCGGCGTACCGGACCCGGCAGCGGCGCCGCGCCGGCCTTGCGCGCCTGGGTGGCGTGCCGCATCTCGTCTTCCTTCATCTGTTCGAGGATGCGCCGGCTGCATTCATCCCCCGGCGGCAGTTTCTGCAGGTGATCTTCCAGGTGACGGGTAACCTGGTTCTCCGTTTCCTCGACAAAGCCCAGGCTCCAGCGGTCGCCGATCGCCGCGGCGCCGGCACCGATGGCGAAGGAGCCCCAGTACCACAGGGGATCGAGCAGGCTGCGGCGCTCGCCCAGTTGCTCCAGTCGGGTCTGGCACCAGTTGAGGTGTTCGTTCTCTTCCTCGGCCGCCTGCATCAGGTCTTCCTGCAATTCCTGCTTGCGGGCCAGCACCGCCTGACCCCGGTACAGCCCCTGGGCGGCCACCTCGCCGGCATTGTTGACACGCATCAGCCCGGCGGCGTGGCGCGTCTCGTCTGCTTCCAGCTCCTCGCCGGCGCAATCGGAAGCCGGGCAGGGGCGCCGGGTCGGGGGTTTGACGAAGCTGGTGCGCAGGCTGTGTTCGATTTCGATCAGCAGGCGGTCGAGGGGGCTGTATTGTTTCATTTCGGTTCTCGGGTGGCGGGTTCAGGAGAAAATGTGAACGAATTCCACAATTTGATCCGTACAGGCGTTGACAGCGGGAGAGTATATATTAGATAATCATTATATGCTGAATCCCTGAGGTGCCCCCCACCTCGCTCAGCATACTCCTCCATCCTCCTTTGGTGGTTTTGGCGTGGTCTTTTGACCACGCCTTTTTTATCAGGATTTCCGACAGCCGACAAGCGGGGCAAAACCTTCATTTGGGAAGCCGACAGGCCTTGTCAAGCTCCAGGCAATCCGGTAGTATTCGCGCCCTTTCGTTGAGAAGACAAACGCTGAACAGGCGAATTTCAGGATTATTTATGAAAACCTTCACTGCCAAACCAGATTCCGTCAAGCGCGACTGGTTCGTTGTTGACGCTACCGACAAGACGCTGGGCCGTCTGTCTACCGAGATCGCTCGTCGCCTGCGCGGCAAGCACAAGCCGGAATACACTCCTCATGTCGACACCGGTGATTACATCGTGGTCATCAATGCGGAGAAGGTGAAGGTTACCGGCAACAAGGAACAGGACAAGATGTACCATCATCACACCGGTTTCGTCGGGTCGCTGAAATCAGTCAACCTGTCCAAGCTGCGCGCCACCCATCCGGAGCGCATCATCGAGCACGCGGTCAAGGGCATGCTGCCGAAGAATTCGCTGGGCCGCACCATGTTCAAGAAGCTCAAGGTCTATGCAGGCCCCGAGCATCAACACGCTGCGCAGCAGCCTCAAGCACTGGATATCTAAAGAGAACCCCTATGTCTGCTGAACAATACTACGGAACCGGTCGCCGCAAGAGCTCTTCCGCTCGTGTCTACCTGAAATCAGGCAACGGCAACATCACCATCAACAAGAAGTCCATCGACGATTACTTCGGTCGCGAGACCTCGCGCATGATCGTGCGCCAGCCGCTGGAAACCGTCGATCTGACCGACAAGTTCGACATCAATGTCAATGTCAGCGGCGGCGGTCCCAGCGGCCAGGCCGGCGCCATCCGTCTCGGCATCACCCGCGCGCTGTTGCAGTACGACGAGAGCTTCCGTCCCGCGCTGCGCAAGGAAGGCTTCGTCACCCGCGACGCCCGCGAGGTGGAGCGCAAGAAGGTCGGTCTGCACAAGGCCCGTCGCGCGCCGCAGTTCTCCAAGCGCTGATCGTCATCCGCGACCCCAACTGGGGCCGCAGACCGCAGAAAAATCCCCGCCCAGGCGGGGATTTTTCGTTTCTGGGAGGGAATAGGGATGCGCGGCCAGGTTTTCCGCCTGGACCCCATCGGTGATAGCATGGCGTTTTGGATTTCCCCTGTGCCATGAACGACCTGTTTCCGGTCATCGACAAGCTGATCCACCTCAACCATGCCGCTGTCGGTCCATGGCCGAAGCGAACCGCCGAGGTGGTGCAGGCCTTTGCCGAAGAGAATGCTCGCCAGGGTTCCCTGAACTACCCGGACTGGGAGCGCAGGGAACAGCAGCTGCGCGAAGATCTGGCAAGTCTGCTCCATGCCACCGCCGACGAGATCGCCCTGGTCAAGAACACCTCCGAAGGGCTGTCGCTGATCGCCTATGGCCTGGACTGGCAAGACGGCGACAATGTTGTCGGCATCCGCCAAGAGTTTCCCTCCAATCGCTTCGTCTGGCAGTCACTGCAGGATCAGGGGGTCGAATTCCGCATGCTGGATCTGGCTGCCGCGCCCGATCCGGAACAGGCCCTGTTCGATCTCTGTGACAGGCACACCCGGCTGATCACGGTTTCCGCGGTGCAGTATGCCAGCGGATTTCGCATGGATCTGCCGCGCATCGGCGAGTTCTGCCGCGAGCGCGGCATCCTGTTCTGCGTGGATGCGATTCAGCATCTGGGTGCCCTGCCTTTCGATGTGGAAACCGTGGGCTGTGACTTCGCCGTCGCCGATGGCCACAAGTGGCTGCTGGCGCCGGAAGGCCTCGGCGTGATGTATGTGCGCCGCTCGGTGCAGGATCGTCTGCGCCTGCTGCAGTACGGCTGGCACATGGTCGAGCCGCTGGCGGACTACGACCAGGCCGATTTCCAGCCCCTGGTCACGGCCCGTCGCTTCGAGGCGGGCAGCCCCAACATGCTGGGCATCCACGCCCTGCAGTCCAGCGTTTCGCTGTTGCTGGAGCAGGGTATGGAAAGGATCGGTCAGCAGGTGCTCGACAACAGTCGCTATCTGGCCGAACGATTGCGCGAGCTCGATAGCGTCGAGTTGATCACCGACACGAGGGCAGGGCGAATGTCGGGGATCGTCACCTTCCGTCCCGGCGATCTCGATCCGAAGCAGCTGTTCAAGCGACTGATGGTCAAGGGTGTTCTGTGCGCGCCGCGAGGCGGCGGCCTGCGCTTCTCGCCCCATTTCTATGTGCCGCGCGAGCAGCTCGACCAGGCCCTGGAGATACTCGCCGGGGAACTGGCGCGGGGAGGCTCCTGATGTCCGATCGCGGGCGGCACTGGCTGCGTCAGGAGCTTCCCCTGTGGCAACAGGAGGGGTTGATCGATGCGAACCAGGCCGAGGCCCTGGCACGCCGCTATCGCCTCGACGAGCTGGGCGAGGGCGGGTTCTGGCGTCACCTGATTTCGGCGGCGGGCGCGATCCTGATTGGCCTCGGCGTGATCCTGCTGTTCGCCTACAACTGGGAAGCCATGGGCAAGTACTGGAAGCTGACCGTGATCTTCCTGGCGCTGCTGCTGGCCCACGGTGGCGGCTTGCTGCTGCTGGAACGCAATCGTCTGCTGTCCGAGGGGCTGTTCGCCATCGGCAGTATGCTGATGGGTGCCGGCATTTTCCTGGTGGGGCAGATCTATCACCTGCAGAGCCATTATCCCGATGCCCTGCTGCTGTGGTCCCTGGGCGTGCTGGTGCTGGCCTGGGCCCTGCCATCGCGCATCCAGGCCTGGATGGCGCTGATCCTGATTCTGGTCTGGCATTTCAGCGAACTGATCGATTTCAACCTGCCCAACGAGTGGGTGCTGCTGCCGCTGGGCCTGTTGCTGCCACTGATCTGGCGGCTCGATTCGCCGCTGCTGGCGCGCTTCTATTCCACCACCTTGCTGGTCTCGGTCGCCGGCATTCTGGTGATCCGCGAAAACGAGGCCGCTCTGTCGATCCTGCTGTCGGTGGCATTGGTACTGGTCGCCCTGCCATCCCTCGCCGAGGCCCTGGGCCGGCAGGATCGGCGAGAACTGGCCGAGGCGCTGGCCGCCCCGGCACTGGCGGCGCTGGTGTTGTTCCTGCTTTCGGTATCGATACGCGAGATTGGCCACGACCTGCTCAAGCTGGGGGCGGATGGCGGCTTCGACAATCCGCTGTTCTGGATCAGCCTGGTGCTGAGTCAGGGGGTGCTGCTTCTGCTGCTGTTGTGGAGACGCGGCCTGGAGCCATCCCTGTGGCTGGCGGAGGTGGTGCTGTTGCTGGTGATTCTGCCGCAACTGCTGGTGGCCTTGAGTCCCGGCAGCGACTCGGGCTGGATCTGGGCCGGGCAATCGCTGCTGGTCAACCTGCTGACCCTGGGGCTGAGCCTGTGGATGATGATCAGCGGCGCCCGCGAGGTGAAACGCCGAAGGCTGGTGTGGGGCGCCCTGTTGTTCGCCGTGCTGGTGGTGCTGCGCTATCTCGACCTGTTCGACAGCCTGGTTGCGCGCGGGCTGGTGTTCCTGCTCGCCGGGATCGGGCTGTTTGCTCTCAGCCATTGGTACCGCCGCAACCGCCGGGAGGCGGAGGCATGAGCCGGCGTTGGCGCAGGAAATGGATTCTTCTGGCCGTGCTGCTGCAGATCGGCGCCGTGGCAGCGATTGCCGTGCACAAGGAATGGGTGCTCTACAACGGACGATCCCTGTGGGTACAAACGGCGCCCATCGATCCGCGGGATGTCTTTCGCGGTGACTATGTGCGCCTGGACTATCTGTTTTCGCGCCTGCGCAGTGACCAGATCGCCCCCGCGCTGCAGCAACGCGGCCTGCGCAGGGGCGAAGCGGTCTACCTGGCAATGCGGAATGACGCCGGTGGCGTGGCCAGCGCGGAGCGTCTGCAGTTGCAGCGTCCCGCCTTCCCCTATCTGCGCGGCCAGGTGGTTGCCGAGTGGCCCTACAATGGCTATCACCGCCAGGATGCGAGAAGCCGCAGCCGATTCGAGCCGGCTGCCTGGCCTTTGCGCATCCGCTATGGCATCGAGCAGTACTACGTCGAGCAGGGCCGCGGCCTGGAGCTGGAGAAGATGCGCGGTGGCCGCGACGATTTTCAACGGGCGATGCTGGTGGAACTGGCCGTGCCGGATTCGGGACAGGCGCTGATCCGGGGCTATCGATGGTCCGATCTCGGTATCCGCACCGAGGTGCTGCAGCGCCCCGAACGCGATGCGCCTGACGACCAGGCCAGCATCCGCCTGCGGCTGAGCCTGCGCAACGAGGGAGAGCAACCGCTGGAGCTGAGGCTGCGCCCCGATGGCTGCTCCTTCGAGTTGCGGCCGACCGCGCAGGCGCCGGCGGATGCCGACCGGATGCTGATCGACCGCGAGGCCTTTTGTGCCGGCCGGCCAGCGGAAGTGCATCGCCTGGAACCGGGCGGGGAACTCGACATCGATTTCGACTTCAATCAGCCGCAATGGCGTGCGCGAGTCGATGGCGAGCTGAAGCCATTGGGCAAGCTGCCCTGGAACTATCAATGGCGCCTGGTCTATCGCGATCCACCGCCCGCCGGGCTGCGCGGACGCATCCTGTCGCGGGCCTTCCACGGCGGCGGCAACCTGGACTGAAAACCGGACAGCGGGAGTCGGCATTGCCGTTTGTCACCCCGGATCCGCGTTTCGTTCCTTTCTCTGTGATCTTCGTCACATTTCCCGGTAAAACGCGCCCCAGCGTCTATCTTCGCATTATCTGATAAGGGCAAACCAGCCGAAAGGCTGGGACGCAAAGCCTCGGGTCTACCGCTTTCAAGTCATGACCGCCGGGCTGCCGGATGATTCTCAGCAGAGCCTCTGCTCGTCCATCGTTCCCTGTGTCCATCTGCTCTTGTCGGAACCGTTCCCGGCAATGCCGTTCCATGGCCGGTACCTGATATCCAATGAGTGGAACACGATCATGACAGCAAGTTTCAAAGCCCTCTCCGGATCGATAATCCGGTCTCTGCCCCTGCTGGCCCTGCTTCTGCTGGCCGGATGCGGAGCCTCTTCCCAGGAAGACAGCGTGCTCGATCGTGGCGGCAACACGGGGGCTGCTACCCTGAGCCTGGATATCAGCGCCAGTGAGATCACCAATGGCGATTCGGTGACCCTGACCTGGAACAGCAGCCAGGCTTCGGCTTGCGTGGCCTCTGGCGACTGGTCGGGCAGCAAGGGAATGAGCGGGCGGGAAGTGATCCAGAACATCACCTCCGACAGCCAGTTCGTGCTCAGCTGCAACAGCCCCGACGGCCAGATCAGCGACTACGCCACGGTACGGGTGGTGGAACAGCCGACGGCGCCTTCGCTGCAGTTCGACAGCAACAGCACGAATGTGATGCAGGGCGACAGCGTGATCCTGAACTGGAGCGCCAGCAACGCCGACAGCTGCAGCGCCTCCGGCGACTGGCAGGGCAGCCTGGCCACCAGCGGCAGCCGGCAGATCGACAACCTGCAACAGAACAGCCTGTTCATTCTGGATTGCCGCGGCGCCGGGGGTAGCGTGCGTCAGACAGTAACGGTGAACGTGCAGCCGCCGGTTCCGACCGAGCCTTCCCTGAGCTTTTCCGCCTCGCAGACTTCGGTAGCCTACAACGGCTCGGTCACCCTGAGCTGGAGCAGCAGCGATGCCGACAGCTGTACCGCCAGCGGGGACTGGAGCGGTAACAAGTCCGTCACCGGCAGCGAGTCGGTCAGCGGCCTGATTGCGGACAGCAGCTTTACCCTCGAATGCAGCGGCGCCGGCGGAACGATCAGCCGCCAGGTCCAGATCAGCGTGTCGCCCGAGGTGAGCAACGGCACGGCCACCCTGTCCTGGCAGCCGCCCACCGAAAATACCGACAATACGCCGCTCGAGGATCTGGCCGGCTTCCGCATCTACTACGGCACCGAGTCCGGCAATTACAGTGAATCGGTGGATGTGGGCGCGGGCGTTACCGAATACGTAGTGGAAAATCTGTCCAGCGGCACCTGGTATTTCGTTGTGACCGCCTACAATTCCCTCGGTATCGAGAGTGCTCCCTCCGACGAGGTCAGCAAGACTTTCAATTGATATTAACCCGGCAACAGAATATGTCATGTTCAGAGCCACAGGCCTCTTCCCTGTCAAGGCGCGTGCCGCCGGTAAGGGTCGTTCCCTTGCCAAGGCGCGCAACACAGGCAGGGGAGAGGCCTGTGGCTCCTAACTCATTGTTTTATAAAAGACAGGCCGTACTGTGCGCGTCCGCGGAC
>WGBK01000097.1 GCA_015494335.1 Gammaproteobacteria bacterium
TCGAGGAAACGGCCACGCCCATCCATCGAGATGCGCACCCCGGCCTCGGTCAGGGTGGTGATCCATGCCGACCCGGTGAACTGTGACCGCTGATCCGTGTTCATGATCTCGGGCGGGCCGAAGCGGTCGATGGCCTCCTTCAGCGCCTCGACACAGAAGTCGGCGTGCCCTCGCCATTGTCGCTCGGACCAATGGCGCTCACAATGGCTCGATGTTCGAAAGCCGCCAGCTCAGCACCTTGCGCGTCGCCCAATCCATGATTGCCACGAGGTAGAGGAAGCCCCGCTTCACCGGGATGAAGGTAATGTCGGCGCACCAGACCTGGTTTGGCCGGTCGATCTGCATCTTCCGCAGCAGATATGGCCAGACCGGATGCTGCGGATGCGGCTGGCTGGTTCTGAGGCGCTTGTAGATTGCCTCCAGACCCATCCTGGCCATCAAACGGCGCACCCGGTGACGTCCCGCAACCGTGCCTTCCCGGCGGAGATAAGTAGCGATCTGGCGGCTGCCAAAGAACGGGTACTTCGTGAACGCCTGGTCAATCTGCTTCATCAGGTCCAGCGTCGCCTCATCGATGCCGACTGGCGTGTAGTAGAACGCCGACCGGCTCAGCTTCACCAATCGGCACTGCTGGCTGATGCTCAGGGCCGAATGATCGCGGCGGATCACGCTCTTCTTCTCGGCCGCGCTCATCGCTTGAGCCCTTGCGCCAAAAAATCGTTCTCCACGGCCAGCCTCCCGATCTTGGCATGAAGCTCCTTCACTTCCGCTTCGCTCGGGCCTTGGCGTCTAGGTGTGGAGTCTCATGAGGTTGTTCAGATCCAGCCCTGAGCGGCTGATGGGTGGTTTTCGTAGTATCCCGGCGTGCGGGCGGTGCCAATTGTAATGATGCAGCCAGTTGGGCAGTTCCGCCTTTCGCTGCTCTGAGGTTTGATAGGCACGCCCGTAGGCCCATTCGCGCAGGGAAGACTGGATGAAGCGCTCTGCCTTTCCATTGGTTTTTGGCGTGTAGGGTCGGGTATAGACATGGCGCAGACCAAGCGCCTTGCAGGCCTTGTTGAAGGCGCGCGAGCGATAGCATGCGCCGTTATCCGTCATCACGCGCTGAACGCGGATACCGAGTTTGCGATACCAGGCGACGGCGGCGCGCAGGAATGCCACCGCGTCCTCCTTGCGCTCGCTGGCCAGGACCTGGCTGAAGCCGAGCCTCGAATGGTCATCGACGCAGACATGCACGAACTCCCAGCCGATGCCGCGCGATTTACCCTGCCCGGGATCGCCCGTGATCCTGTGGCCTGTGCGGGCGAACTATGCAGATTGCACACCCTATGGCTGCACACCCAAGCGGAGGCCCATAGCGCCCCCCATAGCTTCCCCTTGGGCTTGCCCATAGCGGCCTGTTGGTACGCCGCCGCCGCTGGCGGCAACACTCTTGACCACCTGTGCGGGGAGAGCCAGTTATCGAATCTGGAGATGGACCCAACTCCAGAATTGTGCGTAACCCATCTCCGGATAAGCCCGCAATCCATCTCCAGATTCCGGAGAATAAACCTGTAAAAGAAAGTGAAAAGGGAAAGGCGATTTCCCCGGACGATCTCGAGATCGATGCAACATATCGAAAGTTGCTAGCGATATTGGGTATCGATCCGGACAGAGAAATATCGCCTTGGTGGGCCACGTCATCGGCACATGAACATATCCGCAGTTGGCTGTTGGATCTCGGACTATCGCGAGAGAAAATCCTGAGTGTCGCGCTTGATACGCGAAAAATCCACCCGACGCCGCCCGACGGCCCAAAAGCCCTTGATAGGGCCATGCGCCGAGAAGCAGCCCATTGCAAGAATACCTTCGATAGGAAACCCAATGCTCAAAAAAAACAACAGCAGGCAAGTGTCGAAGATCAGATCGAATACTATGCCGAATGCGTTAACTCAGACAGGTATTTGCCCCCGAACACGATCAACAACAGAATACGCGACCTCTTGCTGGAATCTGGCCGCGTAACGGAAGCGCAACTAAAGCGAAGAGGCATTAAATGACGGACAACACATAAACATATCGACCGCGCCTTTTCAGGCGCAAATTAATGGCTCCGACGCGCAGGTTCGTGCGCGTCATGGGGTTAGGCCGCAAACTGGACAATACTCTACCAAACGAAATGGCACGACTTTCCAAATTCGAGATTGAACTCTACCGCCGCGTCTTCGCCAAATCGGCGCTGACTCAGCGCGATGACGACCCGCCATCACGGGATTGCCCCGCAGAGGCGCACAAGACGCTGGACCGGCGGCGCACCTGCTCGGATTGCATTAATTGTATTCTTAATCTTCTTGCCATGCTATTCATGGGAAGGAGGCACAACGAATGGGACGTACATCGACAGTCAGGAAAAGCCGGCCGCGTGATGCGGCGACGAAGGTGGCGGAGCATCGCCTGAGCGTGCTTGAGCTGGCGCGGGAGCTTGGCAACGTGGCCGAGGCATGTCGGCGCCGCGGCATGGACCGAACCAGTTTCTACGAGTGGAAACGGCGGTTTCAGACCCACGGCTTTGAGGGGCTCAAGGACCTGCCGCCGATCCACAAGAGCCACCCGCAGACGACGCCGCCCGAGACCGTCGAGAAGATCAAGGCCCTGGCGCTGGAGCATCCGTCCTGGGGCTGCAACCGGCTGGAGGCGTTGTTGCGGCTGGAAGGCATTGGCGTGTCCTCGGTGACGATCCAGAAGATCCTGAATGACGCCGGCCTGGGCACCCGTTACGACCGCTGGCTGGCCCTGGAGGCGCAGACCGCCGAAAAGGCGATCGGGCTGACCGCCGAGCAGGCTGCGTTCCTGGAGAAGATGAACCCCTGCTTCCGAGAAAGACATGTGGAATCAAGCGCTCCGGGCGAGTTGCTCTCGGCCGACACCTTCTTCGTCGGCACGCTCAAGGGCGTGGGCAAGGTCTACCTGCACGCGGTGGTCGACACCTACGGCAGCTACGCCTTCGGCTTCCTGCACATCTCGAAACAGCCCGAGGCGGCGGTGGCGGTCCTGCACAACGACGTGCTGCCCTTCTACCGCAACCTCGACCTGCCGGTGAAAGCCGTGCTCACCGACAACGGCCGGGAGTTCTGCGGGACCGACAAGCACCCTTACGAACTCTACCTCGAGTTCAATGACATCGATCACCGCCGCACCA
>WGBK01000098.1 GCA_015494335.1 Gammaproteobacteria bacterium
CGGTTGGCGAACTTGTAGTACTTCATGTGATCGGGCAGGTGATACTCGAAAAAGGCCTGGTTCTCCTCGTAGCGCTTCCACTGATCCGGGTTGGGTTCGCCGACCAGGTGGGATTCGCCGTCCTTGCCGCGCCAGCCGGCGAGGAAGCCGATGCCCGGTGCCTTCTCGTAGTTGACGATGAAATCGGTATAGGAACTGAACTTCGGCGAGCCGTCCTCGTTGACGAAGGCCGGGAAGCCGAGACGACCGGCCATGTCCACCATCACTTCCTGCCAGGGCCGCACGTCGCGATCCGGCTCGATCACCGGAATGCGCACCGAATCGCAGATGGCGTCCGGCTCGGAGATCGGCCGGTCGAGCAGCGAGATGGCGTCGTGTCGCTCCAGGTAGGTGGTATCCGGCAGCACCAGGTCGGCGAAATTGACGGTCTCGGAATGGAAGGAATCCACCACCACCAGGAAGGGGATCCTGTATTCCCCGTTTTCGTCCTTTTCCTTCAGCAGTTCCTGGGTGTTGGCGGTATTCATGCTGGAATTCCAGGCCATGTTGGCCATGAAGAAGATCAGCGTGTCGAGGTGATAGGGGTCGCCCTTGACCGCATTGTTGATGACCATGTGCATCAGGCCGTGGTTGGCCAGCGGCGCTTCCCAGGAATAGGCCTTGTCGATGCGCAGCGGGTTGCCGTCGTCATCGATGACCAGGTCTTCGGGCCCCTTCGGGAAACCCAAGGGCGGAGACGACAGCGGCGTGTTGGGTCTTACTTCCTTCGCCGGCTTGATCGGTGGCGGCACATGCTTCGGATAGGGCGCTTTGGAGCGATGCCCGCCGGGACAATCCACCGAGCCGAGCAGAATCTGCAGGAAATGGATCGCGCGCGCGGTCTGGAAGCCGTTGGAATGGGCCGCGATGCCGCGCATGCCGTGCATCGAAACCGGACGGCCGATGAAGCGGTCGTGCTTGCGTCCGGCCCAGTCGGTCCATTCGGTTTCGATCTCGATGGTTTCCTTGAAGGCTACATGGGCCAGTTCCAGCGCGATGCGCTCGATGTCGCGGGCCGATATGCCGCAGACCGGGGCCGCCTTCTCGGGCGAATACTCGTCATCCAGATACCGCTCGGCCAGCAGCGTGAAGGAGGTCCTGACGCGGGAGCCGTCCTCGAGCTCGTATTCGCCGAACAGGGCCGGCTCGATCTCCGGCAGCAGCGCGTTGACGAAACGACCGGACTTCTGGTCCCAGGCCAGGGGATTGCCGTCGTCGTCGCGGGCGATCAGACCGTGGCGCGAACTGCCCGGCGCATCGATCACCAGATGCGGGCCGTTGGTGTAACGCACGATGAATTCGTGGTCGATCAGATCCTTCTGCAGCAGCACATGAATCATCGACAGCGCGAACAGGCCGTCGGTGCCCGGCTTGATCGGCACCCACTCGTCGGCAATCGCCTGATAGCCGGTACGCACCGGGTTGATGGTGATGAACTTGCCGCCGTTTCTCTTGAGCTTCTCGAGGCCGATCTTGAAAGGGTTGGAGGAGTGGTCCTCGGCCACGCCCCAGAGCATGAAATACTTGGTGCGATCCCAGTCCGGATCGCCGAACTCCCAGAACGCATGGCCCATGGTATAGAGGCCGGCAGCCGCCATGTTGACGGAGCAGAAACCGCCGTGGGCCGACCAGTTGATGGTGCCGAACTGCTGCGCCCAGAGACCGGTCAGGGCCTGCATCTGGTCGCGGCCGGTGAAGAAGCCGAGCTTTTTCGGGTCGGTATCGCGAATCTTGCGCAGGCGCTGTTCGAGGATGTCCAGCGCCTCGTCCCAGGAGATTTCCTCGAACTCGCCGCTGCCCCGTTCGGAACCGGGCTTGCGCCGCAGCGGCGAGCGCAAACGCGCCGGCGAGATCTGTTTCATGATGCCGGCATTGCCCTTGGCGCAGAGCACGCCGCGATTGATCGGGTGGTTGCGATTGCCCTGGATATAGCGGACCTGGTTGTCCTCTACCGTGACCTTGATGCCGCAGCGGCAGGCGCACATGTAGCAGGTGGTGTACTTGATCTCCTGCTTGTCGTGCGGCTCGAACTGCGGCAGCGGGTTGGCGTCGCAGGGCCGCTCGGCGGCATGATCGAGATAGATCTCGTCGGGCAACTCGCGCTGGAAATTGTAGGTGACATCGGTCTTGAAAACGGACATGTAACGGGGACCTGTGGTAAGTAAACTGCCAGTCAATAATATTAGACAGCGCTTATAGAGACAGGTAGATACAGGAAGGGGTAGGAGACGGCAGAACGACTAGCCCCAAAGGGATAGAATTTATTGATAGCTTTGCTGGAATTATAAGTATTTTTTATCTCGATGGCAGTCAGCCATCTTACCAGGCCGCCTTGCCCGCCTTTTCCTCGAGATAGGCCAGGTACTCGCGGTGGGCCTCGAGGGCTTCCTCCGGGGGCTGCCACAGCGGGAGGGATTCGGCATCGACCCGGGCGCGCCGGACCTCCGCCCCGCCCTGCTGGGCCTCTTCCTCGGCATCCAGCATCAGGCGCGTCTGCCCGCCGGTCATCATCAGGTAGACCTCGGCGAGGATCTCCGAGTCGAGCAGCGCGCCGTGCAGCGTGCGCGCACTGTTGTCGATTTCATAGCGCTTGCACAGGGCGTCGAGGGTGTTCTTCTGCCCCGGGTGCTTCTGCCGCGCCATCAGCAGCGTGTCCAGCACGCTGGCAACCTCCTCCACCCGCGGGCGCGGCGGGTCGAGCAGCGACAGCTCGTGGTTGAGGAAACCGACATCGAAAGGGGCGTTGTGGATGATCAGCTCGGCGCCGCGGATGTAATCGAGAAATTCGTCGGCGAGGTCACCGAACAGCGGCTTGTCGGCCAGAAACTCGTTGGACAGGCCGTGCACCGCGTAGGCCCCGGCATCGATCTCCCGCTCCGGATTGAAGTAGTGATGCCAGGTGTTGCCGGTCAGGCGCCGGTTGACCAGCTCCACGCATCCGACCTCGATGATGCGATGCCCCTGGGACGGCTCCAGGCCGGTGGTTTCGGTGTCGAGCACGATCTGCCGCGTCATGTCGTCTCCTCGCCGCGCCGGGCGCGTTCGTCGATGGCCCGATTGGCCAGCTCGTCGGCCTTCTCGTTGCCCGGCACGCCCGAGTGTCCGCGCACCCAGCGCCAGTCGATGTCGTGCCGCTGCACCTCCCGATCCAGCGCTTGCCACAGGTCCCGGTTCTTCACCGGCTTCTTCGCCGCGGTCTTCCAGCCGTTGCGTTTCCAGCCCGGCAACCACTCGTTGAGGCCCTGCATGACGTATTTCGAATCGGTATTCAGCACCACCCGGCAGGGGCGCTTCAGCACGCGCAGGCCTTCGATCACGGCCTGCAGCTCCATGCGGTTGTTGGTGGTCTCGGGTTCATAGCCGTAGAGCGCCTTTTCCGCGTCGCCATAGCGCAGCAGCACGCCCCAGCCTCCCGGACCGGGATTGCCGCGGCAGGCCCCGTCGGTATAGAGCACGACCTCGTCGCTCATGGCTGGCGCCGTCCGTATTTCATGCCGCGGCCGACGCTGGGCGGAGCCACCTTCGGGCCGAGCAGACGCGGCGTGACCCAGCGCCGGCTGCGTACCGGGGTCAGCGGTATCGTCGTCTTCTCGAACACCAGCACGTTGACTGCGCCGGAAAAATCCAGCCAGCGGCCGGAGAACTTGCTGAACAGGCGCGAACGGCGGATCAGGGCGGAGAAACCGAGGGGCAGGATGTGGCCGGCGCGCTGGTGCTGCAGCAGTTCGAAACCGAGCAGGCTAGCCCAGTCCTTGAGGCGGCGCGCCGTAAAGTAGTGACCGGCCCAGGGCGCGTCATCGAGCCAGGACTGGAACAGATGGCGCAGGCCCCACAGGGATACCGGGTTGAAATCGATGATCACCAGCTTGCCGTCGGGAATCAGTACCCGGTGCGCCTCGCGCAACAGCGCGTGGGGCTGCGGCGTCTGCGACAGGGCGTGACCGAGCACCAGCAGATCGCTGCTGTCGCTGGCGATCGGAAGAGCCGCATAGTCGATACGGGCGTCCACGGCGGTTCCGTCTTCCCGTGCGCTGACTGCCGTTTCCTGGCCAAGCAGGAACAAATGCTGCACCCGGTTGCCACGCATCACCGTCGGCGCCGGTTCGGCGCAGCCGAGATAAAGCGCGTAATATCCGAAACAGGTGGACAGCACGCCGTCCATGACCTCGGCGATGCGGCCGCTCAGGTATTGGCCGAGATCGCTGCGGTACCAGTCGGTCAGCGACAGGGTATCCGTCGGCGAGGGAATTGCGTCGGCAGGTCGGTCGGGCTTGAATTTCAAGGCATGTCCACTAAGGTTGAGTCAAGGGCAGAACTGTGAAGTCGGTTGCAACTCGCAACATCGGCGGGTAGCATGCCCGTACATCCGGCGCCTCGCGCCGATGCTATAACGACTACAACGAATCATACGCCAAGTGAGAAAAATTCAAACCCTGGGCAGCCTGCTGCTGGTCCTGTTCGTCACCACCGGATGCCAGTCCCTGCGCGACGGAACCGCCCTGTCCTTCCGCCAGACGACAGCGGAAGCCCCGGATACGGCGACCCTCCCCGTCGAGCGGCCCAGAGTCGCCCAATCCCGCCCGGTAATCCTGGCCGGCGGCGACTTCGATGCCGCCGCGGCCGAGGCCACCGAGGCCTTCCGCGCCTTGCCCGCGGTCCGACCGGAAGCCAGGGCCGAGCCGGTCATCGTCAGCCAGATCGAGAACCTGCCCGAACAGGCCGGCGTCGCGCTGCAGCAGGAAAACAATGCCTGGACCCGCCTGCAGAACGGCATGCGCATGCGTCCGGTGCTCAACGCCCGGGTCCAGACCCAGCTCGATTGGTACCTGAAACACCGCGAATACCTCAACCGCGTAATGCACCGCGCCAAGCCGGTACTACCCTTCATCCTCGATGTGCTGGAGGAAAACGACATCCCCAGCGAGATGGCGCTGTTGCCGATCGTCGAGAGCGCTTACCAGACCTTTGCCTACTCCCACGGCCGCGCCTCGGGCATGTGGCAGATCATTCCCTCCACCGGCCGCCTGCTCGGCCTGAAGCAGAACTGGTGGTATGACGGCCGCCGCGACATCATCGAATCGACCCGTGCCGCCGCTCGCTATCTGAAGGATCTGGCCAGTCAGTTCGACGGCGACTGGGAACTGGCCCTGGCCGCCTATAACGCCGGCCCCGGCAAGATCCGCTCGGTGCGGCGCTACAA
>WGBK01000099.1 GCA_015494335.1 Gammaproteobacteria bacterium
GAGTTGAGTACATCCACCGAGGTGCGGGTGCCGACCTCGAAGCCGGCTTCGGTGGCTTCCAGCGCCGACAGGGCCGAGGCCAAAGCCTGCTTGGTGGCGCGTACCTGGCTGATGCCGGACTTGACCGCCAGCCAGGCATTGTTGGCCTTCTGAGCAACGATGCGTTTCTGCAACAGCAGGTTGCTGCGGGCGGTATTGAACTCGGCTTCCGCCTGGCGGACCTTGGCATTGCTGCGGCCGCCGTTGTACAGCGGCATGCTGAAGGCCAGGGTCAGGTTCAGGTCGTCGGTGTTCATGCGGCCGGCGATATCGCTGTCGATATCGTTGCCGCTGTAGCTGGCAATCAGGTTCAGTGTCGGGTCGTCGTCGGCACGGGCCACGCGGCGGCTGTCGCTGGCAGCCTTGAGGGCCGCCTCGGCGGCGCGCAGGCTCAGGTTATTTTTCAGAGCCAGGGAAACCCAGTCGCCGGAGGGGCTGGAAGGGATCTTCAGCGCCAGTTTTTCACCCAGCCGGGCCAGTGCTCCGGGTACCGGTTCGCCGATGATCAGTTGCAGGCCCTGCAGGGCGTTGTCGAGGCCGTTGCGGGCCACGATCTCGCGTGCGATCGCTGCGTCGTAGCTGGCCTGGGCTTCCTTGACATCGGTGATCGCGATGAGACCGACCTCGAAGCGTTTCTTGGCCTGTTCCAGCTGGCGCGAGATGGCCTTCTTCTCTGCATCGGCGAACTCGACATTGTCCTGAGCCTTGAGAATGTTGAAATAGGCTTCGGTGACGCGCAGCATCAGGTCCTGTTGTGCGGCCTGGTATTCGGCTTCGGCCTTGAGGATGGCGGCTGCCGCGGCATCGCTGCTGGCATCGATCTGGCGGTTGAGCAGGCTCTGTTGCAGGCTCAACTTGTAACCGAGGATCTTCATGGTGTCATCGGGCTGCAGGTTGCTGTCCGATCCGCTGTCGTCGTAGCTGGCGTTGGCGGAAAGGGTGACCTGAGGCCGCTTGCCCGATGCCGCCTGGGGCAGGTCCTGGCGGCGAGCCTCGAGCTGGCTGCGTGCAATCTGGATCTGTGCGTCCTGGGCCTTGGCCAGTTCGTGGATCTGGACCAGGTCGATAGCCAGCGCCTGGGTTGAGGCAAGGGCCGACAGGCCCCCGAAGATGAAGCCGATCAGAGGTTTCATGATGTTCTCACGGTCAGTGAATAAGAGTTCTCTAATATAGTCGCCGAAGCATGGGTTTTCAATGGCAACTCATGAACAGTTCGTCAGTATACAGGCATATCCGGATCGACGGTACGGGCCCAGGCATCGACCCCGCCCTCGAGGTTGATGCTGTGGTCGATGCCGAAACGCGCCAGATAGAGCTGGACCTGGCGGCTGCGGATGCCGTGATGGCAGATCAGCACGATCTCGCGGGTTTCATTCTGCAGTTCGTCGATGGCTTCGGGGATGCGCCCCATGGGCAGCAGTTCGCTGCCGTCGATATGGCAGATCTCGAATTCCCAGGTCTCGCGCACATCGATCAGGCGCGGCTGGTGTTGCTGCAGGTAGGCGGCCAGTTCCGCCGCCTCGAGGCGCTTCATCCAGCGAAGGAAAGCGGGGGGATGTCGGTTTCGAACAGCTTTTCGGTCTGCCAGTCGTCGCTGTCGAGGCGGGTGATCAGCTCGGCGCTCATGACCGGGGAATGGCCGACGATGGCGAACAGGCGCCCGCCGATGGCAAGGGCTTCTAGCAGGTTCTGCGGTACCGCAGGCAGCGAGCCGGCGCCGACGGCGATGGCGTCGTAGCGTTCCTTGTCGCGGATTTCGTTCAGGGATTCGACGGTTTCGAAGCGTGCGTTGTCGATGCCCAGTTGTTGCAGGCGTTCGCGCGCCGCGGTGGTGATGTCGGGATAGGCGTCCACGCTGACCACCCGGGCCGCCAGACAAGCCAGGCAGGCGGTCAGGTAGCCGGTGCCGCTGCCGATTTCGAGTACGCTGTCGCTGTCCTTCAGATCCAGCGCCTGCAGCATGCGGCCCTCGAGCACGGGGGGCAGCAGCAGCTCACCGTGGCCGGCCGGGAGCGGATAGTCGGCATAGGCGATGCCGGCCAGTTTCTCGGGCAGAAAGGCTTCGCGGTCGAGGGCGGCAAGACAGTCGAGCACGCGCGGGTCCAGCACTTCCCAGGGGCGGATCTGCTGCTGGATCATGTTGAACTTGGCGGTTTTCATGTCGGAGGGCTGCAGGGCGTTCATGGTCGGGTCTCGCGGGTGTCGGGGCAGATGCCGAGGTTACGAATCGACCGATACTTGTCAACCGGTGCCTGCAAAGGCTACCATGCTTGCCGGATGACCGCCCCGGGCCGAAAACAACGAGAACGGCGGCATCCGCAACCTTCCGTCGCTATCTCTTTTGCCTGCATGATTCCTTTCCCGCGCAAGCGCATCGTACTGTCGCACCTGTCCTTCAGCCTCTGGTTCACGCTGCTGCTGTACCTGCTCGACAATGCGCCGATCATCGACCAGGTGGCGCGCTGGTTCCCGGCCGCCGACGGCATCGACTAGCCGGCGCTGATCGCCTGGCTGGTCTTCGGCTACGCCTTTTTCCTGGCTTTCTTTCTGCTCTTCGCCCACCGCTGGACGATCAAGCCGATGGCCATTTTTCTGATTCTGTCCGGGGCCGCGGCCAGCTACTTCATCGACAAGTACGGCGTGGCCATCGATCGCAGCATGGTCATGAATACCCTGCATACCGACCCCACCGAGGTCACCGGGCTGCTGTCCTGGCAGATGCTGCCCTATGCGCTGGTGCTGGTGGTGCTGCCACTCTGGCTGGTGCTGGCGGTGGATATTCGTTTCGAGCGGATGCCGGTGTATCTGGGCAAGTCGCTCGCGGTCTTCCTGCTGGCATTGGCCACGGCCGCAGGCGCCCTGTTCATGCAATACGACAGCATTCACCGCGCCGGCAATCTTTCCAACAAGTACATCGTGCACATGCTGGTGCCGGTGAATGTCATCCGCAGCAGCCTCAGCGTGGTGCAGCGTTCCGCACAAGCCTGGTTAAAGGAACATCGCGAACCGGTGAAGGTCAGCGGGCGCGTGAAGCAGTCGCGGGACCAGATCGTGGTGCTGGTGGTCGGAGAATCGTCGCGTCAGAAAAGTTTCTCGCTCTACGGTTATCAGCGCCGCAACACCAACCCGGTACTGTCGAAGATTCCCGATCTGGCAGTGCTCAACGGCGAGGCCCGGCTCGGTTCGACGCTGATTGCGTTGCCGGAGATCCTCGAGAAGGATGGCCTGAAGCTGACCACCATCACCTCCCGTCTCGGGGTGCCGACCTCCTGCTTCGTCAACTTCACCCTCTACGACAACTGCGAGGAGGTGGGCGAAATCCGTGTCAGTAATTGTGGCCACGGCGGGAAATGTTATGACGAGGATGTGCTCCCTCTGCTGGAGAAAAGCCTGCAGGATTACGCCGGCGGACCGCGTCTGGTGGTGCTGCATCTGGGCGGCGGAAGCCATGGTCCCACCTACCGAGATCGCTATCCGCCGGAATTCCAGAAATTCAATCCGCAGTGCGAGGATGCGGACGTTATCAATCAGTGTACGCCCGATGAGCTATATAACTCCTATGACAACACCATACTGTACGTGGATTATGTGCTCGGACGCATCATCGAGACCCTGCAAGCCTCGAAAAGACCCTACACGATGATCTATTTGTCCGATCACGGAGAATCCCTGCTCGAGGAGGGACGGGTATTCCACGGCATGCCGCCGGGCATCGCCCTGCCGCCGGAACAGGCTCAGATCCCCTTGCTGGTCCAGTCGTCGGTGCCGATCCGCATTGAATCCCGGAAGGTCTACCGTCAGCCCGATGTCTTTGATTCCGTGCTGGAATTGCTGGGTATCGAGGTGGATGGGCTGAATACCAACGGCGCCTTCATCCGGAGAACACCATGACCGGAAACCCCCAACGTCCGGTAGAAGGGCAGCTGCCAAAGCTGCCGATACGGGAAAAGGCGAAGGCTTCGGTTCTCCCGCCGGCTGCCTGGATGCAGCTGCTGCTGCGAGTCGATATACTGCTGTTCCTGCTCAGTATTGCCCTGTTCCTGTTCTGGCCGGATATCGATCTGGTTGTCAGCCACTGGTTCTACGATGCCCAAAGAGGCTTCGAATGGCGCAATAACCCGACGGTGCGCATCATCTACCAGTTGACCAGTGTCGTGGGCCTGCTGGCTTTGCTGGTGCCCCTTCTGATGCTGCTTGCCAAGTGTGTCTGGAAGCACCATTGCCTGATCCCACGCAGGCGGGTTTGTCTTTACCTGCTGGCCGTGGGACTGGTTGGCCCGGGGATTCTGGTCAACCTGACCCTGAAGCAGCACTGGGAGAGGCCTCGACCACGCCAGGTTGTCGAGTTCGGTGGCGAGCGACAATACGAGCCGCCCTTTGCGCCTCGTTTCGAATGCAGCAAGTGCCGTTCCTTCGTCAGCGGTCATGCCTCGGTGGGTTTCTTTTTCTTCAGCGTGGTCCTGCTGCTGGGCAATCGTCGCTGGCTGTGGCTGCCGATACTTGGCGGAGGCATTATCGGACTGGTACGCATGCTGCAGGGCGCCCACTTCCTGTCGGATGTGATCTTTTCCGGCTGGGCGGTCTGGTTCTGCTCCCTGTTGCTGTATTCGCTGTTCTTCGGACGCTCGTCCTGCGGTCAGGCCGTGGCGGAGGGCAAGGACGGCCCGGATTCTGCAGCGGTCGACGGTTCCGGTCGAGATACCTGAAGCATTGCCGACAGGTCCGGGTGTTGCATCAGTCCCGGACAGATGGCGACCGCGGCCTCCTTCTCTCCTTGCAGTCTGCAGGCATCGCCCAGGCTGGACCAGATCTGATGGATGCTCAGGGCATCGCTCTCGGTAAAACAGGCGATGGCTTTTCTGTAATGGCGGATCGCTTCGTTGTAGCGGCGTTGCAGGAAGTGGATCGTGCCCAGGTATTCATGCCCTAGGTAGGAATCCGGGTGCAGGCTGTGGGCCTGCAGGCGATGGAAGCCTCGTAGGCGGGTTGCGCATCCAGCGGATTGCCCGTGAGGAAAAGAATATTTCCCGGTTCTAGGTCGTGGCGCCAGTAATCGGGTTCGATTTCAGTGGAATCTACAGCCTGGACCCGTCCGACCGGCGACTGATGGGCTATGACGGTGACAGCCAATCGGTCACGGTGACCGGCCTGACCGCCATTCCCGAAACGGCACGCATCGGGGATTCCGGACCCGTCGGGGTCTATACCGACAGCGACGGTTCGACCTTTGACCTCGAGTGGTGGCTGGAGGACGGCTTCAACGGTCGCGCTCTGCTGGTCCTGAAAAGCACCGGACGCACGGCTTCGGGCGTCCTGGACAATACCACGGAGACGCGCTACCTGATCGAACCGGATGGCACCCGTATCTGGATGGAGCTGGAGAGCTACAACACCACCGTGGACTTGCGCGTCACCTTGAGCGGTTACTACTGATCAGGGAACCCGACGATCAGCCGTGCATCCCTGGCGCGATGCATGGCAGATCCCGATTCAGCTTGTATTGCGCTTCTGACTTCTATACCTTTCCGAGTTGTGCCAGGGGTGCCGCCGCAACAGCCGGCGGCTGAGAAAGACCCTTCGAACCTGATCAGTATTCACTGCGTAGGGAGGTTTGAGGAAGCTCTGATTGATTCTGGCGCGAGCAGATTGAGGTGGAAAACCGTTCCGTTCAAGGCGCAAACCGCGCGTAATAGCAAGCTATTGCGAAGGTTTGCAACGTCGAAAGGGACGGTTTTACGCCACAAGATGCCGTGTCATGAATCAGTCAGAGCTTCCTTGTACGGCTTCCTGCGTCATTCTCACAGGAGCCAGCCATGAGCGCCATACCCGAGGATTTCATCGAGAAGACCCACCGTCTGTCGAGCGAGATCACCCAAGCCTTCCCCCGTTCCCGCAAGATCTATATCCAGGGCAGCCGAGACGATCTGCGCGTCGGCATGCGCGAGATCGAGCAGGACGATACGCCCACCTCGAACGGAGTCGAGAAGAACCCGCCGATCACCGTTTACGATACCTCCGGTCCTTTTACCGATCCCGAGATCGAGATCGACCTGCTGAAAGGCATTCCCGATGTGCGCAGCGCCTGGATCGAGGAGCGCGGCGACACCGAGCTGCTCGACGGCCCGAGTTCCGAGTTTGGCCGCCAGCGTCAGCATGACCCGGAGCTGGCCAGCCTGCGTTTCGAGCATATCCGCAAGCCGCGCCGCGCCCTGCCGGGACGCAATGTCACGCAGATGCACTATGCGCGTCAGGGCATCATCACGCCGGAGATGGAATACATCGCCATCCGCGAGAACCAGCGACTCGACGAGTTTCGCGCCAGCCCGGAGTACCAGGCTCTCTTGCGGCAGCATCCGGGCCAGGGCTTCGGCGCCCAGATCCCCGACAGCATCACCCCGGAGTTCGTGCGCAGCGAGGTGGCGGCCGGGCGCGCCATCATCCCCGCCAACATCAACCACCCGGAACTGGAGCCGATGATCATCGGGCGTAATTTCCGCGTCAAGGTGAACACCAATATCGGCAACTCGGCGGTGACTTCGTCGATTGCCGAGGAAGTCGAGAAGATGGCCTGGTCCGCGCGCTGGGGCGGCGACACACTGATGGACCTGTCCACCGGCAAGAACATCCACGAGACCCGCGAATGGATCCTGCGCAACGCGCCCATGCCGATCGGCACCGTGCCCATCTACCAGGCCCTGGAAAAGGTCAATGGCGTGGCCGAGGACCTGACCTGGGAGTTGTTCCGCGACACCCTGATCGAGCAGGCGGAGCAGGGCGTCGACTACTTCACCATCCATGCCGGCGTGCGTCTGGCCTATGTGCCGATCACTGCCGAACGACTCACCGGCATTGTTTCGCGCGGCGGCTCGATCATGGCCAAGTGGTGCCTGGCCCACCACCAGGAGAGCTTCCTCTATACCCATTTCGAGGAGATCTGCGAGATCATGAAGGCTTACGATGTGTCCTTCTCCCTCGGCGACGGCCTGCGCCCCGGTTGCGTTGCCGACGCCAACGACCGCGCCCAGTTTGCCGAGCTGGAAACCCTCGGCGAGCTGACCAAGATCGCCTGGGAACACGACGTGCAGGTGATGATCGAGGGCCCCGGCCATGTGCCGATGCAGATGATCAAGGAAAACATGGAGAAGGAATTGCAGGACTGCTACGAGGCGCCCTTCTACACCCTGGGGCCATTGGTCACCGATATCGCGCCGGCCTACGATCACATCACCTCGGCCATCGGTGCGGCCCAGATCGGCTGGTACGGCACCGCCATGCTCTGCTATGTGACGCCGAAGGAGCACCTCGGCCTGCCCAACAAGCAGGATGTGCGGGACGGCATCATCACCTACAAGCTGGCGGCCCATGCGGCGGACCTGGCCAAGGGCTTCCCCGGCGCGCAGATCCGTGACAACGCGCTGTCCAAGGCGCGTTTCGAATTCCGCTGGGAAGACCAGTTCAACCTGTCGCTGGACCCGCAGCGGGCACGGGAGTACCACGACGAAACCATGCCCAAGCAGACCCACAAGGTGGCCCATTTCTGTTCCATGTGCGGGCCCAAGTTCTGCTCGATGAAGATCACCCAGGAGGTGCGCGAGTATGCCGCCGAGCACTCGGTCGAGATCGAGGCGGCCTTCGAGGCCGGCATGCAGGAGATGACCGAAACCTACCTCAAGGAAGGCAAGAAGCTGTACAAGGAGATCTGATGGCGGTCTTCGTATTGCGCGAGATCGACAAGCAGCGATACAACCGGCGCGTCAAGCTCGTGTTCGCCGGCATCGTGATCGCGCTGGCCCTGTTGGCGCTGCTGTTCTCGACTCTGTATATCCGCCTGTTCAGCACGCCCGAGGCCGATCATTTCTGGCACAACCTGGCCGGTGTGGTCACCGCTGCCGTGGTCGTGGTCTGGGGTTTGAACCGCCTGCGCGGCCATCCCTGGCTGGACGAGGTGGCCTATGTCTGGGATCTGAAGCAGATGCTCAACCGCATCTATCGCAAGCAGAAGAAGATCGAGGCCGCAGCCGAGCAGGGCGATCGCAACGCAATGAAGATCCTCGATTTCCAGCTCGAGGGCTCGCGCCAGCTCTACCACCTCGACGACAACACCATCACCATGGACGCGCTGATGATC
>WGBK01000100.1 GCA_015494335.1 Gammaproteobacteria bacterium
GAACTCCTCGCGGAAGCCGTCGGAACCGGCCAACCGGGCCTGGAACCAGCGCGAAGCCAGCAGCGTGGCGACGAAGGTGCTGTACATCACCGCCACCAGCACGATCTTCATCCAGTAGGCCAGCGTGCTCAGAACCTGGTCGACGCGGGCCAGTTCGTCGGCCGGCAGGACGTCGGTCTGGATCATCGGACGGATCATCTCCATCCACATCCGGTCGCTGTCGGGCCAGGCCAGATACTGGATGGCCACGGCCAGCAACGACAGCGCCGCAGCGACCACCAGCATCAGGGACAGTGATCGGCTGCGCCGCCAGACCTCGGCCAGCACCATCACCGGCAGCCACTGCACCAGGCCGATGGCCACACCGGTGGCCGCCGACTGGAACAGCAGGTAGCCGACCAGCGTGACCCCGGCAATGGACACCAGCACCACGCGCAAACCGGCGACCAGCCCCTGGGTCAGTATGATCAACCCGATGATGGCGCCGGACAGCACCGACACCAGCGGGATGAACAGGGACAGGATCGCCAGAATGCCCGCCACGGTAGCCGCGTGGAACGGGCTTTTCATGGCGTAGCGGGCAATGGCCAGCATGATCAGGGCCTGTTTATCAGGCTCAGTGCTTCTTGTGCTGGTCCGTGTAGGGCAGCAGCGACAGGAAGCGAGCGCGCTTGATCGCGGTCGCCAGCTGGCGCTGGTACTTGGCCTTGGTGCCGGTCACGCGGCTGGGCACGATCTTGCCGGTCTCGGTAATGTATTCCTTGAGGGTCTCCAGATCCTTGTAATCGATCTGGTCGACGCCTTCGGCGGTAAACTTGCAGAAACGCTTGCGACGGAAATAACGGGACATCAGCCTTCTCCTTCGGTGGTGGTTTCAGCGGCCGGAGTTTCCTCGGAAGAGGCTTCCTCGGCGGCCGGGGCCGGCTTCTTCGCTTCCTCCGCGGGCGCGGCGGCGCGGCGTTCTGACTTGGCGGACTCTTCCTTCTCCACCGCCACCATCATCGGTGATTTCTCGGTGACCGGGCCGTCCATCTTCAGGGTCAGGTGGCGCAGCACGGCGTCGTTGAACCGGAAAATGGATTCCAGTTCGTCGAGAATGTCCTGCTCGCACTCGATGTTCATCAGAACATAGTGCGCCTTGTGGATCTTCTTGATCGGGTATTCGAGATGACGACGACCCCAGTCCTCCTCGCGGTGAACCTTGCCGCCGGATTGGGTGATCATGTTGCGATAGCGCTCGACCATGGCCGGCACCTGCTCGCTCTGGTCCGGGTGAACCAGGAAAACGATTTCGTAATGTCTCATAGTGTCCTCACGGATAAAGCCCCCTGCCTACGAGCGCAGTGGAGCGAGATGTAAAAAGGAGCGCGGATTCTACCGGAAGCCCGTCAGGAATACAATCAGCCGAAACGACCGCATTGGCGGTTCAGCTCATACAGGCAGATACCCGTGGCAACGGACACGTTGAGGCTTTCCACCTGCCCCTGCATCGGCAGTTTCACGAGGTAGTCGCAGTGTTCGGCGGTGAGCCGGCGCATGCCCTCCCCCTCGGCACCCATGACCAGCGCCAGCGCACCGCTGAAGTTCTGATCGTAGAGAGAGGTTTCGGCCTCGCCGGTGGTGCCGACGATCCAGACACCGGCCTGTTGCAACTGCTGCAGCGCCCGCGACAGGTTGGTGACCTCGATCAGCGGCACGCTTTCGGCGGCCCCGGCAGCGACCTTGCGCACCACCGGGGTCAAGCCGACGGCGCGGTCCTTCGGCACGATCACGGCCTTCACGCCGGCAGCGTCGGCGCTGCGCAGGCAGGCGCCGAGGTTATGCGGGTCGGTCACGCCGTCGAGCACCAGAAACAGGCTTTCCGGGCCGATGTCCTGCAGCGCCTGCTGCAGGCTCAGGGAAGGGGTTGCGGCCTCGGACAGCTCCAGCACGCAACCCTGGTGGCGATCGCTGCCGGCAAGCCGGTCGAGATCGGCGCGATCGACGGTCTCGACCCCGACACCCTGCTTGCGCGCCAGCGCGACCAGTTGATCCAGACGCTTGTTGCGCTTGCCCGACACCCGCAGGCGACGGGCGCGTTCGGGGTTCAGCTGCAGCAGCTTGCGAACCGCGTGCAGCCCGTAGACGACCGGTTTGGTCATTCCGCCTTCTTGCGACGGCGTCGGCCGCCGGATTTGCTCTTGCCTTTCTTGTCCACCGGCTTGCGGCTCGACTTGCCCTTCTTCGATTCGCCGTCCTTGCGCTTACCGTCGCGCTTCCTGGACATCCCGGCACGCTCATCCTCGTCGATGAAATGGGCTTCCTCGGTATCGATCAGGTCGAAGTCGATCTTGCGCTGTTCCATGTCCACGCGCACCACCTTGACCTCCACCCGGTCACCGAGACGATAGACTTGGCCGGTACGCTCGCCCACCAGGCGGTGATGGGCGGGATCGAACTGCCAGTAGTCGCGCCTCAGCGAAGTGACATGGACCAGGCCGTCGATGAGCAGATCCTCGATCTGCACGAACAGACCGAAATTGGTGACGGAGGTGACCACGCCGTGGAACTCCTGGCCGATATGCTTCTGCAGGAAATCGCACTTGAGGAAATCGGCGGCATCGCGGGTAGCTTCGTCGGCCCGTCGCTCGCAGAAGGAGCAGGACTCGCCCAGCTCGGTCATGGCCTTGAGGTCGTAGGGAAAGCCCTCGCGGCTGTGGTGTTGCAACCAGTAACGGATACCGCGATGCACCAGCAGATCCGGGTAACGGCGGATCGGCGAGGTGAAATGGGCATAGTCCTTCAGCGCCAGGCCGAAATGGCCGATCTTGCCGTCGGGACTGTACAGGGCCTGCATCATCGAGCGCAGCATCACCGTCTGGATCATGTGATACTCGGGCCGTCCCTTGACCTGGGCCAGGGCATCGGCGTAGTCCTTCGGGGTCGGCTTTTCCGCCGGCATGCGCACGCCGAAGGCGGCGAGGAACTCGACCAGATCCGGCAGCTTGTCGGGATTGGGGCCCTCGTGGACGCGGAACAGGGTCGGCAGCTTGTGCTTCTTGAGGAAACGCGCGGCGCAGACATTGGCCGCGATCATGCATTCCTCGATCAGCAGGTGCGCCTCGTTGCGTTCATAGGGATGGATTCGCTCGATCTTGCGCTGCTCGTTGTACTCGAACACCACTTCCTTGCTGTCGAAGACGATGGCATGGCGCTTCTCGCGCGCCCGGGCCAGTGCCTTATAGGCGCCCTTCAGATGATTCAGCGATTCGCGCAGCGGTTCGCAGGTTTCGTCCGGCTTGCCTTCGAAAAGGAAGTCGTAGACCTGATCGTAGAGCAGTCGCGCATGGGAATGAATCAGGCCCTCGTGGAAACGGTACTCCTTGATCGCGCCACCGGGGCCGATTTCCATTTCGCAGACCAGGGTCAGTCGGTCGACATGGGGGTTCAGCGAGCACAGGCCATTGGACAGAATCTCCGGCAGCATCGGGATGACTTCGCCTGGGAAATAGACCGAGGTTCCGCGATTGACCGCCTCGCGGTCGATGGCCGAGTCCTTCTGCACATAATGGGAAACATCGGCGATGGCGACGAACAGGCGGAAGCCCTTTTCCATCGGCTCGCAATAGACTGCGTCGTCGAAATCCTTGGCGTCGGCGCCGTCTATGGTGACGAAGGGCTTGTCGCGGAAGTCCACGCGGCCCTTCTTGTCGGCCTCGTCCACCGCCAGCGGAATCCTTTCGACCTCTTCCAGCACTTCCTCGTCCCAGGTGTGGGGAATGTTGTGGGTGTTCAGCGCGATGGTGACTTCCATGCCCGGCGCATTCTCGCGACCGAGCACGGTTTCGATCATGCCGATCGGCGGATTGTGGCCGTTGGGATATTCCAGAATACGCACCAGCACGATGTCACCGGGTTCCGCGTTGATGTCGTAATCGCGGCTGAGGATGATGTCCTGAGTCATGCGCTTGTCTTCGGGCACCACGAAGTCGATGCCGGATTCACGGTGATAGCGCCCGACCACGGACTGGTGCGCCCGTTCGAGCACCGATACCACGCTGCCCTCGCGGCGATCGCGACGCTCGTCATGGCCGGTGATCTTGACCGCGGCACGGTCGCCGTGCATCAAGCGTCGCATCTCGCGCGCCGGCAGGAAGATGTCCTTGCCCTTCTCGCCCGACTCCGGGCGCAGAAAGCCGAAGCCGTCGGGATGGGCGATCACGGTACCCTTTTCCAGGTCCATGTGGTCGAAGCTCATGAAACCGCCGCGGCGGTTGCGGAAGATCTGGCCGTCGCGGACCATGGCCATCAGGCGCCGGCGCACGCCCTCGATCTGTTCCTCGTCCTCGTAACCGAGTTCGTCGATGATGTGGTCGAGGTTGATCGGCGCGGATTGCCGGTTGATGAGCTCCAGCAGGTATTCGCGGCTGGCAACGGGGTTTTCGTAGGTTTGAGCTTCACGCTCGGAATGAGGGTCTTTTTTCAAGTTGGATACGGTAGGGTTTTGAGAAGAAAGCGAGTATATAGAAAGGCTTGCGCCGGGGCATCATTAAATGCAGCGGAGCAGTTGACTTTTCCCTATGCTCAGGTATATTTCGCGCCTCACCCGGCCCGGGTGGCGGAATTGGTAGACGCGCTAGCTTCAGGTGCTAGTGACCTTACGGTCGTGGAGGTTCAAGTCCTCTCCCGGGCACCATATTCAGGTTTCGGGCTGCAACCGCCAACGGCGGTTTTTTCTTGTCCGACCCCCTTCAACGCCCGGCTTCATGCCGGGCGTTTTTTGTTTAGGGAACCTCCGATTCATTCTGGCGCGAGCAGGTTGTGGTGCAAAATCGTTCAGTTCAAGGCGCAAGCCGCACGCAATAGCAAGAGCTATTCTGAAGGTTTGCAACGCAGGAATGGACGATTTTGCGCCGCAAGATGCCGTGCCACGAATCGATCAGAGCTTCCCTAGGCTACTTGCAGGCGCAACTGCTGCCAGGCCCGCTGCTGTTCGCGGAAGGAGGCCTTCATCTGACGGTAACGCTGACTCAGCGCGCTGCGCTCGACGCTTTCGTTCCAGCGTTCCCGTTTGGCTTCGATCCAGGCCTTTTTCACCTCGTAATAGTCCTGCAGTCGCTGCAACAGCTGCTCATATTCCTGCTGCAGACGCTGCAGCAGTTCCTCGGCATTGGGCAGGCGCTTGTGCTCGAGACGCTGGCGGGCGGTCTTCATCTGTTGCTTGAGCACGGCCCTCGCCACGCGTTCCTCGGGGCAGGTCTTGAGGTTCCAGGCCAGCCCCAGTGCCTTCATGCTGCGAATCATCCACTTGGTCGGATCGAACTGCCACCAGCGGATGGCATTGCGATAGTCGAACTGAAAGGCATGATGGTAGTTGTGATAACCCTCGCCATAGGTCAGCAGGGCCACCAGCGCATTGTCCTTGGCCGTGTTCTCGTCACTGTAGGGCTGTCGGCCCCACATGTGGGCCAGCGAGTTGATGAAGAAGGTGACATGGTGGCTGACCACCAGGCGCAGGAAACCCACCAGCAGCAGGCTGCCGAGCAGATCGCCGCTCAAGACGCCGAACAGGGCCGGTATGCCGAAATTGGTCAGCAGAACCAGCTTCAGGTAATGGCGATGCTGCCAGACCACGATCGGGTCGCGCTGCAGATCGCGCACATTCCGATAGTCGTGGTAGCGGCTGGCCTGATACTCGCGCAGCATCCAGCCGATGTGAGCGTACCAGAAACCGCGCTTTGCCGAGTAGGGATCCCGGTCGTTGTCATCGACATGCTGGTGGTGCACGCGATGGTCGGAGCTCCAGTGCAGGATGCTGTTCTGCAACGCGAAGGCGCCGCCGATGGCGAACAGACCGCGCACCAGGGGATGGGCCTCGTAGGCGCGATGAGACCACAGGCGGTGATAGCCTGCGGTGATCGAGAAACCGCAGAAAGCGGTGGCCAGAATCGCGGCAACCAAGGTGGAAGTCTGGAAGCCTTCGGTGACGGCATACCAGGGCACGCCTATGGCGGCGATGGCAAAGGTCAGGGCGAAGACGAGCACATTCAGCCAGATGATCGGCGGCTGCTCGGGTCGGGGGGTATTCATGGAGATGGGTCCTGCTGGGTAAATCGAGACCGGCCAGGCCGGGAAGACAACGCGGGAAGCGTTAACAGGAGTATAGGGGCGATGGCGCAAATAACAAGAACAAAACGGCGCCGGCTCCGAAGAGCCGGCGCCTGTCCGGGTCGGATCAACCTCAACTTCCCTCAGTGGTCGACGATGATATTGCCGTCGTCGAGCAGATTGTCGAGGATCTGCTGGTCGCTGAGGGTGCCGCCTGCGGTCAGATCCACGCCTTCGAGCACGATCAACTGGCTTACGCCGCTGCCGTCGCCCTGGACATCGATCTGGACGGTGGTATTGCCGTTGCCGCTGTCGTAGTCGAAACTCAGGTACTGATCGAGGGTGGCGTCACTCTCGTTCTGCAACAGATCGGAGAGATCGAGCACGTCGCCGCCCTGCCCAGCCGTGAAGTCGGCAATGGTATCCACCGCGGGTGCGCCCACACTGCCTTCGTCGCCGGCTTCGAGAGCGAAGATGTCGATGCCGTCACCGCCGACGAGACTGTCGTCCCCGGTGCCACCGATCAGCAGATCGTTTCCGGCGCCGCCATCGAGGCTGTCGTTGCCGGCGTTGCCGATCAGCACATCGTCTCCCGCGTTACCGGCAAGGGAATCGCCCTGGTCGCCGGAGATCAGGATTTCGTCGCGATCGTCGCCAATGATCTGGTTGCCGACCTGGTTCTCGATATCGACGGTCGTGGTGTCGGTGACGCCAGCGCCGTTGTCGAGGGTGTATTCGAAACTGCCCGAACTGTACTCGGCGGTATCCGTGCCAATGGTCATATACAGGTCATAATCGCCCTGTTGGCTCGGATCATTGGCTTCTACGACGATATAGAACTGTCCTGCCTCGGCAGCGGCAAAGCTGCCCCAGGCTCCCTGGGAATTTTCAGCGACAGTAGTGAGCAAATTACCCTGGGCATCGTAAATATGGACATCGACATCCAGGGCAGGGTTATCCACATCCAGCCACAGCTGTTCACCCTTGGCC
>WGBK01000101.1 GCA_015494335.1 Gammaproteobacteria bacterium
GCGACGGCCATCCACAGGTTGCGCCGCCAGAGGGTCTCCGCGAGCAGGGAACGGTAGCGGCTCTCCCTCATCCCACGTACTCCCGGACGTGGCTGGGCGCCCGGCTCTTCAGCCACCAGGCCGAGGGCGTGTACCAGTACAGGAAGCGGGGAATGATCCCGTAGCCGCCCTCGGCCTTGATGCGCCCCAGGCCGCGGGCCAGGAGCAGGCCGATGACGACCCCCACCAGGATTTGCCCGAGCATGGCCCCCATCAGCCCGAAAAAGATCACCATGAACGCGGCATCCGCGTCCCAGAAAAAGAACTGGGGCGGATCGTCGAGCCGGCGGGGAATCAGGTAGTTCTCCTGTTCCATGCCTAGCCCGGATACTTCGCCAGGGATCCCGGATGATGGCCGAGGGCTCGTGCGGCTGAACGCCGCTCTGGAGCGAAACCCATAGTCGTGACTATGGGTTGAGTGAAGAGCAAGTTCAGCCGTGCGAGAACCGGCCAGCGCCGGGATAGGCGTGTCTCTGAATACAAGTTGACTGTTACGGAATTCATGGCTGTCTTTGACCTCGATTATGTGATTGATAGGGTGCCGCCCTGGCGAAGTATCCGGGCTATACCACGGCGGAGCCGAAAATGGCGTCGATGATGGTCGGACCCAGCGCCCCGAACACCGCCAGGATCACGCCCAGGATGGCGGGCAACGGACTGCCCTTGGCGGCGCCGTAACCCAGACCGATCAGGCCGCCGACGATGGCGATGCCGCGGCCGAGATAGCCGGTCGCCGCATCGTAGAAGAACTGATAGGCGCTCTGGAACTCCGCGCCCGTGGTCGCGGCCAGGGCGATCCCCGGCAGCAGCAGGATCGCCAGCAGCGCAGCGGACTGGTGGAAGGCGATGGTTCGAGTCATGGTGTATTACCTCCAGGTTGGTTTGCAGTTGAATGGCCCTTGCTCGGGGTGTCCAAAGGTTCGGGTCTGATCTCGGCACGGCGGTTGGCCGCCCGGCCGAGGGCGGTGTCGTTGGCTTGCAGGTAACAGCACTTGCCGCGTCCGCTGACACGGATACGTTCGGGGTCCAGTCCGAGCGTGACCAGATGGTTCTTCACCGATTGCGCGCGGCGCAGCGCCAGCCAGTCGTTGAAGTCCTGGGGACCGACGCTATCGGTGTGGCCCACGATGGTGAGCCGTTGCTTCCTGAATTCGGGCAGAAGGTTCTGCAGGGCCTGCTTGTCGGTGGCCGATAGCTGCGCAGTGCCGAAGGCGAAGTGGGCAGCAAACAAAACCTTCGTCTGGGGTTTGGGTGTCTCGGCTTTGACGGCCTGCGTCGCTCTACCGGCTCTATCCACGGCGCTGTTCTTGACCGGTTTGGTCATTGCTACCGGATGTTGGGTGTGCAGCTTGTTTGTCTCGCTGAATGGCGTCTTCGGTGTCGGGCCGGGACAGTCCGCACACACCACGTAGAACGGTTGTGCGTCCCGGTGCGCAACGGACGGCTGCTGTGTCACGCCCAGCCTTATTGGTGCGTTCGATTCACTCTGGCTGGGTGGTGTCGAGGCACAACCGGCCAGCACTGCAAGGCAGATGCCCATAAACCCTGATCGCATAGTCTTCACGTCGTCGTTCTGTCGTTTGGTCTCTTCTCGTGCCGGCGTTGTAGGCGCCAACGGCCCGCCAGCCATAGCCGAATTGCCGGACGTTACCGGCCAGGATCCAGGCGCCTACGCTGATGCTGAGGCAGGGGTCCCAAAGATCCCGTGGCTCGATGCCGTACTGCTTCAGGACGGGAAACCACCATGAGTTGATCTGCATCAGCCCGATGTCGGCTGTCCCGTCCGCATTGATATGCATCGCTCGCGGGTCGAGCCCGCTCTCCACTTCGGCGATGGCCCGCAGGAGGGCAGGGGCGATGCCGTAGCGTCCTCCGGCCTCGTGGAAACACGCCGCCAACTCATCCGCCTGAATGATTCCAGGGATCAGCAGCGCTAACGCTGCAACCAGGCCAAGCACTCGCCGAGGCGTTTCCATTCCAGTTCCACCTCTTGCGGAAGCAAGATGCCAGTGGCATGTTCACCGATGGCCGCATAGAGTTTTCCTGCGGCAACGAGTACATCCCGTACCTCCTGTGGGAGGTCGCTGATTGGAACCGGCTTGATGTGTGCTACCCCTGGTGTGTGCTCCTCGGACACACTTCGTGCATCCGGATCCGCCCCGGGCGGATTCGCAGGGCCGGCATCGGGCAACGTCGCAGCGTTATTCGACTGGCACATCCCACTTTCCTCGTAATGCGTGGAACCCCTCCTGAAATCAGGTCCGGTAACGAGGCAGCATCGTCGGGAAAACGGGAGTGGTAAGGAAGGGAAAACGTTACGAGATTCTGGAAGGGGTTTTTGAAGCTAACACCACAAGTCGCCCGACTGTCGGCTTCCGACCACTTGTGGTTCGTTCGGGTTTGGCAGCTGAACGGGCGCTATAATGCGGCCGCTATTCGGACAGAAACGTAATCATAGGCATATAAGATTACTGATGAAGGTGGAAGCGCGAACTTTACGAGGGCATCAGGCAAGGATACTGGCCAGGAAAGCATGCGGGTGGGGATGACTGGCGCTTTTCGTTAGGAAAACGATCCTCTGAAAGGAAGAAAGCAGAGGTGATAGCGGGCTAAAGGTGAGTGACTAGGGAAGGAAGCGCGCGAATTCAGCGTTAAGGTGAGCCGACGACGACAGTTTTTAGAGTGGGTTTTCTGGAAATGGGTGGATTATGCTGCCTATAACCGCTCGATAACTCAATCTTCAGAAAAAGCGCAGCCGATTCGTCTTCACTGACTTTTTTACGTGCCGTGAGCTAAGACGTGGGCGATGTGATCCGCCGTGCCGTCATGCTCCCGCCAGTTCTCGGGTGTGACTTTCTCGAAGAGGCGCGGCCGGTTCCGTATCGTGCCTCAGACCTTACTCTAGGTGCCTTCTTTGGGCGTCTGCTGGGAGAGAAAAGGTAAAAGGAGTTTCGCAGCTCGCGCAGACGGGTTTCTTGAGCGTGGGCGGCCGCTTGAAGCGGCGTTTGCCGCAACTGGGACACGAAAACTGGTCACGGAAAAACCTGAACTCCTGCCAGCGGGCTTTTTCGTCGCCGAGCGAGGCACTTTGATTCGGGTTATCGGAGAAGTGGCTTGCGAAGTTCTCGACGACACCTTTCTGAAGGCTGGTGAGAAAAGGGTTGGAGATGCCGGGCACTTCAGGCGGCAGAATGCCGGCGCCCTTCAGGAAACTTGCTAACGCGTTCGCCAGCTCGCTCCGGTCATATTTGTACGCCCGGTCAACCGGACGGATAATAACCTTGACACCAAAGCCGCGGCAAATATCCAGAAGCCATTCCTCTTCGGCCTGACGCATTTCTACGGCCGCGCTCTTGCCCGCATCTAGCATCGCCTGAATGGCTTCATCCGGCGTCCGATGATCATGGAAGTTCGGTCCAAACTGCGGCGTGATCTTGGTGATCCGTCGAAATGTCCAGCGCGAGGGAGATAGGTGGTCCTGAAGCAGGTTGAAAAATTGCTCGTCATGAGTGACGAGGATGATCTGGAAGTCTGAGAAATGCTTGGCAAGCATTGCCGCGATGTTCTTGCGATGGTCCGCGTCATAAGAAGTGACTACATCGTCGAGGACGATGATTGGCGCCTGGCCATTGAACAGGCGAATCGCAGCAAGTCGTAGGCTCAGGGCGAGCGTGTGGATTTGTGAGTCACTGAGATACCCGGTCGGCACAACGCCCTTGCGGTTTTCAGCGAAGTCGATGAGAAGCTGGATGCGCTGTTGATTGGTTTCCTCTTCGCTGGGCAGTTCGAGACGGATCGGAGGGGCGTTGCCGCCACCTTGGATCTCTTTGTAGAGCTCACTGACATCATCCTGAAGTTCACCGATGAGCTTCTGAGTATGATCGACTATTGCATTGTTGATGCTAAGAGCCTGCTGATTGAGTTGCTCATGTATTCTACGAAGCTCAGCTTTGGTGGCGTCGATCCGGTTCAAGTCTGCCTTGACCTGGAGAAGGTCGTCTGCCGTCTTTAGGGCATTTGCGTATGTGTGCTCACCTTGCTGCTTTTCGATGCGCTCCTTCTCGGCAGCGATAGAGGTGCGAAGACTCTGCAGCTCCTGTACCGCAGCAGCACTGTCGGGGGGCGCGTCGCCGATCTCCCAAATTTTTATCTCGTGGTGGTAGGCTGTTATCTTTTGAGCTTTGTATTTATAC
>WGBK01000102.1 GCA_015494335.1 Gammaproteobacteria bacterium
CGAATTCCACCAGCGCTGGCTGTCGATGCTGAAACGACTGCAGCAGGGGACGCGCATGCGCGTCCCCTGCTGCAGTCGTTTCAGCATCGACAGCCAGCGCTGGTGGAATTCGCTGATCGGTTTCACCGGCGTGCTGTGTTCGCGGCTGCCGGGGATGCTGCGGTCGGGCGTGGAACCGATATCGATGGAGGCGATGTCGTATTCGATGTCCGGGCGACCGGCCAGGGACAGCCGCCGCCGTTTTGGATCAATGGCGGTGACTTCGTCGCGGATCCAGCGCACCCCGGCCCAGTGGCACAGACGGGCAAGGTCGATATGGGTGTCTTCGAAACGGTAATGCCCCGCCACCAGGCCCGGCAACATGCCCGAGTAAGGCGTCATCGACTGCGGCGAGATCAGGGTCAGGCGCACTCCGGGCAGGGGTTTCATCGCCCACATGCGCAACACCAGGGCATGGCTGTGGCCGCCGCCGACGAACACCAGATCCCTGAAGGCGGGCGTGCCGTTCACGATGCGCGTGGAAGTTCGGCGAGTCGTTGCTCCGACCAGTCGAGTATCGCCTTTTCGCTGCCGCTGAAGATGATGTTGCGGGGCTTGGACTGGAGCTGATACCGGTACATGGGATCGTAGTAGTGCTGCAGCAGCATCTCGATGCCCGCATCGAAACCTGTGGGGTCATCTTCCTCGAACAGGCGTTCGAGGGCCGCGCCGAACAGTTCGCGCAGGATCGCGTGGCGCTCGCCGCCGAGGCGCTTGCGGATGCGGTCGAGATTGCCGAGCACGAACTCGCCGAAACGGTCGCGTGCCGAATCGCCGTAACGCTGCCGGTACCCGGGCCAGTTGTCGGCGATGTAATCCTCGCGGATGATGCGTACCCGTTCCTCGAGACTGCGTTCGAGATAGATGCGCGGCGCCTCGCGCATGCGTTCGATCAGCGTATCCGGCAGCAGCAAGCGCCCGATCAGACGGCCCTCGTCCTCCAGCCACAGCGGCATGCCGGGGTGGCGGTGGCGATGGCGCAGGAATTCGATGGAAAGCCGGTTCTCGAAATCGATCTGCTGCGGCTGCCAGTCATCGACATCGCGACCGAAGGCCGAACCGCGGTGATTGGCCAGGCCTTCGAGATCGACATGATGACGCGTCTTCAGCAGCACACGGGTCTTGCCGGAGCCGGTCATGCCGCTGAGGATCCAGAAATCCAGCTCGCGGCTGTTGCGTTCCAGTTCATCGATGAGAAAGCGCCGCATCGCCTTGTAGCCGCCCTTGACCAGCGGGTAGTCGATGCCCTGCTCGCGCAGCCAAGCCTGGGTGGTGCGGGAGCGCAGTCCGCCGCGGAAACAGTAAAGATAGCCGTCGGGATGGCGCTCAACGAAATCCTTCCAGGCCGCGATGCGCTCGGCACGCACCTCCGGTGTCGCCAGTTCCAGGCCGAGGCGGATGGCTTCATCCTGACCCTGCTGCTTGTAGCGCTTGCCGATGGCCTCACGCTGTTGATCGTCGAGGATCGGCCGGTTCACCGCCGTGGGAAAGGCCCCCTTGGCAAACTCCACCGGCGCGCGCACATCCATCATCGGGGTGTCGTCGAGAAACAGGCTCAGGTAGTCGTCGGTATCGGGGCGCATGGGTTGCAATTGTATCAGTGCGGGCGGATTTCCCAACACTGGTGGATCTTCGGCCGGCGCTTGAAGTCCTCCGGGATGGTCTGGCGGGTGATATCGCGCACGGAATAGGCCTTTTCCAGTTCCGGCGACAATCGGAAACCGCGGCGGTTGGTGGAGAAGTAGAGCAGCCCGTCCCGCGCCAGCAGGGTCATAGCCTGGCGCACCAGGGTTTCGTGATCGCGCTGGATGTCGAGCACCTCGCTCATACGCTTGGAGTTGGAGAAGGACGGCGGATCGAGGAAGATCATGTCGAAGCCGCCCTGCAGACCGTAGCGGCGCGGCTTCTTCAGCAGTTCCAGGCAATCCTGCTGCAGAAACTCGTAACGTTCGTCGTCCTCGAGATCGTTGGCCGCGAAGTTTTCCCGCGCCCAGTTGAGGTAGGTGGCCGAGAGGTCGGCCGAAACAATGCGGCTGGCGCCGCCGAGCGCCGCCTGCACGCTGACCGAGGCGGTATAGCAGAACAGGTTGAGCAGCGACTTGCCGGCCATCTGTTCGCGGATCATTGCCCGTGTCGGCCGGTGATCGAGAAACAGGCCGGTATCGAGATAGTCGCTGAGGTTGACCAGCAGCCGTGCCGGCCCTTCGCGCACCAGGAACAGCTCACCCTGACGGTCCTGCTTCTGGTACTGGCTGCTGCCCTTCTGTCGCCGGCGCTGCTTGACGAACAGGCGGCTCTCGTCGATGCCGAAGACCTCGCAGACCACCCGCTGCGCCCGCCGCAGGCGATCCTCGGCGATTTCGGCGTCGATGGTTTTCGGGGCCTGGTATTCCTGCAGGTGGTAGCAGACGATCTCCGGATCCAGCGCACTTTCGTAGCGATCCAGCGCAAAGGCGAATTCGGGCAGATCGGCATCGTAGACGCGATAGCAGGTGACATCGTTGCGGCGCGCCCAGCGCGACAGGTGACGCTCGTTCTTCTGCAGACGGTTGCGCAGGGCGGCGGCTTCCGGATCGTCGCTGCGGATCGCCGGCGCGGCCTGGGGGGCCGGGGCGACCGCCGGCGCATTCGCCTCGACGCGGAAAGAGGCGAACAGGCAGGCAATCGGCCCGTTGTTCACCGCTTTCTTGCGCTCGCGCGGCAGACGCAGGCGATGCAGCAGATCCGGGTTGGCCGAGATCAGGTGAACGCTGGCCCCGGGAAAGGCGCCGAAGGCCTGTCCCATCTGCGTATAGAGCCGGGCCAGCCCCTCTTCCGCCTGCAGGCGCTCGCCATAGGGCGGATTGCCGATGATGATCGGCGGCCGCCGGAGTTTCAGTTTCGGAAGATCGGCGACCGCAATGGACTCGAAGCGGATCAGCGACTCCACCCCGGCGCGCAGGGCATTGTCGCGGGCGATGCGCAGGGCGGCCTTGCTGTGGTCGCATCCGACGATCTCGACATCGGGATGCTCGTCGATGGCGGCTTCCGCCTCGGTCAGCAGCCGTTGCCACAGCGCGGCATCGTGCTGCTTCCAGCGCAGGAAACCGAAATGCTCGCGGTCCAGTCCCGGCGCAATGTTGGCGGCGATCATCGCGCCCTCGATGACGAAGGTACCGGAGCCGGTGAAGGGATCGAGCAGGCTGTGCTTGCACATCGACTCGCGGTTCCATCCCGCAGTGGCCAGCAGCGCCGCGGCCAGGTTTTCCTTCAGCGGGGCGCCAGCATGCTGCAGGCGGTAGCCGCGGCGGTGCAGGGGCTGCCCCGACAGGTCGATGCTGAGGCTGGCGCGGTTCTTGTGGATATTCAGGTGGACACGGAGGTCGGGCCGCTCCTTGTCGATGACCGGCCTGCCACCGCTACGGTTGCGAAACCAGTCGACGATAGCATCCTTGACCTTCAGCGCCGCGTAATGGCTGTGATCGATGGTCGAACGCGACAGGGTCGCCGACACCGCGAGGCTGTGATGATCGCTCAGGTGTTCGGACCAGTCGATGGCCAGGACTTCCTGGTACAGCGCTTCCTCGCTGTCCGCCTTGAAACTCTTGATCGGCAGGTAGACCCGGTTGGCGATGCGCGAGTGCAGGCAGGCCCGGTAGGCCAGTTCCAGCGAACCCTCGAGCTCGACGCCGCCATAGACCTTCTTCACCTTGTGCGGGTTCGTCACCGCCGCGGCGATGTCGCGCAACTCGTGGTGCAGTGCTGTCTCGAAACCCTTCGGACCGGTGACGAAATAGCGGCGGTCGGTCACAGCAGCACTTTCTCCAGCCCGCCGTGACGCATGCGTTCGAGGAAATCGTCGAGCCACTGCTCGCCGTAGTTCAGGCGCGCCAGTTCAACGACGATATAGTCGGTCTCGACGCCAGTCAGGGCTTCGTAGCGAGACAGGCCCTGCTGGCAGGCGGGACAGGAAGTCAGGCACTTGACGCTGCGTTGCGGATTGCCTTCGCGGACCTGATCCCGCGCCTGCTCCATCGATTCGAGCTTGCGGGTGAACAGCTGGTGGGCGATGTCGGGCCGGGCCGTGGCCAGGGTACCGGACTCGCTGCAGCAGCGTTCCGTCTGTACCACCGTCTGCTGCATCAGCTCGCTGGCCACCTCGATCGGCACCTGCTGCTTGATCGGCGTGTGGCAGGGATCGTGGTAGATGTAGCCGGTATCGCTCTGCTGGTCGAGGCGGAAGCCCTTCTCCACCAGGTATTCGTGGATGTCGAGGATGCGCGAGCCGGGGAAGATCTTCTCGAATTCGTAGCGTTCGAGCTGATCGAGGCAAGTGCCGCAGGACACGATGACGGTCTTGATGTCCAGGTAGTTCAGGGTGTTGGCGACGCGGTGGAACAACACCCGGTTCTGCGCGGTGATCTGCTGGCCCTTGGCATCGTCCCCGGCGGCGATCTGCGGATAGCCGCAGCACAGGTAGCCCGGCGGCAGCACCGTGCGCGCCCCGGCCTGGTAGAGCATGGCCAGGGTCGCCAGGCCGACCTGGCTGAACAGGCGCTCGGAGCCGCAGCCGGGGAAGTAGAATACCGATTCGCGCTGTTCCGGCGGCGTCTCCGGATCGCGGATGATCGGCACCAGGGAGCGGTCGTCAGCGCCCAGCAACTGGCGCATGGTCCGGTTCGGCACATTGGCCTGCACCGGGTTGCGCACGAAGTTGATGATCTGCTGGCTCGGCTTCGGCGTCCCGGTGGTGGCATGGGCCGGTGCGCGTCGCGGCGGCGCCAGCCCCAGCGGCTTGAGCAGCCGGCGCATCCAGCGCACGCCGAGGAAGCCCCATTCCAGCAGCGCCTTGCGGCTGAGCTTGATCAGGGTCGGGTCCTGCAGGTTGAGGAAGGCGATGGCGACCGCCCCGCCAAGGCTGAAGCGACGTTTTTTCTGCTGCTTCAGCAGCTGCCGCATGGCGATGCTGACATCACCGAAATCGATGTTGACCGGACAGGGTGCGAGGCACTTGTGGCAGGTCGTGCAGTGATCGGCGACATCGTTGAGTTCGTCGAAATGGCGCTGCGACAGACCGCGTCGGGTCTGCTCCTCGTAGAGGAAGGCTTCGATGATCTGCCCGGTGGCGAGGATCTTGTTGCGCGGCGAGTACAGCAGGTTGGCACGCGGAATGTGGGTCATGCACTCGGGCTTGCACTTGCCGCAGCGCAGGCAGTTCTTTATGGAATCGTTGATGGCACCGAGGTCGCTGTACTCGAGGATCAGGGCTTCCTGTTCCAGCAGGCGCAGGGAGGGCGTATAGGCATTGTCGAGGCCGGAGCCGATCATCAGCTTGTCGCGGTTGAAACGCCCCTCGGGGTCGACCCGGCGCTTGTATTCGGCGAAGGCCTCGAGCTTCTCCGGCTCGAGGAACTGGATCTTGGTCAGGCCGATGCCGTGCTCGCCGGAAACCACGCCGCCAAGGGAGGTCGCCAGTTGCATGATCTCTTCCACCACCCGGTCGGCCTGGCGCAGCATCTCGTAGTTGTCCGAGTGCACCGGGATGTTGGTATGCACGTTGCCGTCGCCGGCATGCATGTGCAGCGCCACGAACAGGCGCGCATCACGAATGCGTCGGTGGATCTCGCCGATGCGCTCGCGCACCTCGGCGTATTCGAGGCCGGAGAAGATCTCCTCCAGCGGTTGTCGAACCTGCTTGCGATAGCTGATGCGCAGGTCGTTGCGCAACAGGCAGTCGATGATGCGGTCCTTCTTCTTCGACTTGCAGGGCAGCCGGTCGGCAAAGTCTCGGGCCGGGTCGTCGAAATGTTCCAGCCACAGGCGCCATTCCGCAGCCTGCTGGTCGATGTGCTCGAGTGCGAAATCGAGCTTGGCGCAGTGCAACTCGTTCTCGTCGTCGCAGTGTTGTCGCTGCTCGCGCAGGTATTCGGCGATCGCATTGCAGATCTCGAGCTTGTTGGCGATCGAGTGGCGGATATTGATGATGGCGATGCCGCGGCTGTACTCGGCCAGGTTCTGCAACGGGATCACCACGTCCTCGTTGATCTTGAAGGCATTGGTATGAGCCGAGATCGCCGCGGTGCGCTTTCGGTCGGCCCAGAAGCGGGTGCGCGCCTCGGGGCTGACGGCAATGAAGCCTTCCGCGCCCTCGGCATTGGCCAGCTCCACCACCTGGGAGCAGACCTCGCCGAGACGGGCCTCGTCGTCGCCGATGAGATCCGCCAGCAGCAGCATCTTCGGGTGATCGGCACGGTTTGCCTTGGTGCTGTACTGCACTGCCTTGATGTAGCGCTCGTCGAGATGTTCGAGGCCGGCCAGTTGCACGCCCTCGGCCGCATCGATGAAGTCCTTGATCTTGACGATCGCCTGCACGTCCCTGCCCGCGTCCGGGCTGAAGAACTCGAGGCAGACGGTGCGCGTGAACTCGGGCACCGGGTGCAGCACGAACACACCGGAAGTGATCAGGCCGTCGCAGCCCTCCTTCTGGATGCCCGGCAGGCCGGACAGGAACTTGTCGGTCACATCCTTGCCCAGACCGGCCTTGCGGAAGCTGGCACCGGGCATCTCGAGGATCTCGGGGTCGCCCATCGGCTCTCCGGTTTCGCGATGATAGCGGGTGATCTCGAAGCGCACCGTCGGCTGCAGGTGGATCTTGCCGAGATTGTGGTCGAGACGCTTGACCTCCAGCCAGTGGGCGTCGGGCGTCACCATCTTCCAGCTCACCAGGTTGTCCAGCGTGGTGCCCCAGATCACCGCCTTCTTGCCGCCGGCGTTCATCGCGATATTGCCGCCGATGGTGGAAGCGTCCTGGGAGGTCGGGTCCACGGCGAAGGCCAGGCCGGCGGCCTGGGCCCGCTTCGATACGCGCTGGGTGACCACGCCGGCCTCGGCGAAGATCGTGGCCGCGCTGCGCTGGCTGCCCGGCAACAGCTGTTGCTGCACTTCACCGAGGGTTTCCAGCTTTTCCAGGTTGATCACCGCGGTTTCCGCATGCAGCGGGATCGCGCCGCCGGTATAGCCGGTGCCACCGCCGCGCGGGATGATGGTCAGGCCCAGTTCGATACAGGCGTGGACCAGGTCGGCGATCTCCGCTTCGCTGGCTGGCGACAGCACCACCATCGGATACTCGACGCGCCAGTCGGTGGCATCGGTGGCGTGGGAAACCCTCGCCAGTCCGCTGAAATCGATATTGTCGCGATGGGTGACGCGGGCTAGCCGCCGCGCGATGCGCTTGCGGTCGCGATCCAGCTTTTCCAGCCAGGCCTCGAATTCCCCGACCGTCTCGCGGGCGCGGGCGAGCAGGCTCAGCGCCAGCTTGTTGGCGTCGGCGCGGCGTTCGATCTGTTCCAGCCGGTGTTGCATCGCCTGCACCAGCTGCAGCTTGCGACGCGGATTCTCCAGCAGGTCGTCCTGCAGGTAGGGATTACGCTTGACCACCCAGATGTCACCGAGCACCTCGAACAGCATGCGTGCCGAGCGGCCGGTGCGTCTTTCCCCGCGCAGCCGATTGAGGATCTCCCACCACTCGGAGCCCATCAGACGCAGCACGATTTCGCGGTCGGAAAAGGAGGTGTAGTTGTAGGGAATTTCGCGGATACGGTCAGGCATGGACGGCGTGCGGGCGTTGGCTTGCGGAAGGCGCTGGATTATAGCGCTTCACCGTCGTCTTCGCCGGTCTTTTGATTGCCTTTTTCCTCGTTTCCAGACGGCTCTTCCGGAGGAATCAGGTGCACGTCCCGTTGCGGGAACGGAATCTCGATGCCGGCGGCGCGGAAGGCCTTGTCGATCTCGAAATACAGGTCGCTCATGACCCGCAGGCGGCGGTCGATATCGCGGATGAAGCAGCGCAGCTCGAAATCGATGGAGCTGTCGCCGAACTGCCTCACCAGCACCCAGGGCTTGGGCAGAATCGGGCTCTGGGTGATCACCGAATCATGGTTGAAGGCGATTTCCAGCAGGATCTCGCGCACCTGTTCCAGATCCGAGCCGTAGGCCACCCCGATCGGCAGCTTGATGCGACCGATGGTGTCGCGCAGCATCCAGTTGGTCACCTGCCCCGAAATCAGTTCCGAGTTGGGCACGATCACATCGCTGCGGTCGAAGGTCTGGATCTGGGTCGAGCGGATGCTGATCTTCTTCACATAGCCCTCGGTCTCGCCGACCACGATCCAGTCGCCGGTCTTGATCGGCCGTTCGAACAGCAGGATCACGCCGGAAACGAAGTTGTTGACGATATTCTGCAGGCCGAAACCGATACCGACCGACAGCGCACCGGCGATCAGCGCCAGATTGGACAGCTGCACCCCGGCGATGGAAAGGGAGATCAGGAAGGCAACCGCGACGCCGACATAGCCGGTCAGCGAGATCATCGACTCCTTGGCGCCGCGATCCATGCGCGAGCGCTTGAGCCAGCTCTTGTCCATGCGCCGCTTGATCCAGCCGACGATGGACAGCATCACGGCGAATGACAGCAGCGCCAGGATCACCTTCACCGGCACGACATGGACGGTGCCGATATCGAAGCCCTGGGTCACCGCTTCTCGCAGGGAAATCAGCGCGGTATCGGGCAGCCCCCAGATCTTCAGCAACAGCACGCCGAACACCGACCAGGCCACCAGCGCGAAGGTGAAGCGGAACCAGACCGAGCCCGGCAGGTAGTCGCCCTCCTTGACGCCGATCATCTTGCGCAGTTTTCGCTGCCATTCGCTGCGCCCTTCGTCGAGGCCGTCGAGAAAATCGGACCACAGCCGCAACACGAAGATCGTCAGCGCCCACAGCAACATGCTGCCGGTGATGCCCACCAGCAGGTAATTGGCCAGGTTGGCGTACCCCATCCAGTCGGCCATCAGGGTGACCACGAGACCGAACAGGATCAGCACCCGCAACAGGTGGTTGCTCATCGTCTCGTAATAGCGCAGCAGCCATACCGCCCAGATCAGGTTGAGGATCAGCAGGAACAGATAGATGTTGCGCAACAATCCGGTGATCGGCTCCGGGAACTCGTGGATCTGCAACGCGGCGTACATCAGGTAACCGATCAGCAGCAGCTTGCTGAGCAGGCGCAGACGCCGCGCCAGCAGCGCCGAGACCTCGGCCGGCAGGCGCGTCAGCGGCTGCCCGGGCGGACAGGGGTTGAGCACCACCCGAATCACCAGGTTGATGACCCCGTAGAGGAACAGCCCGACCAGCAGGATATCGATGAAATCCCAGCTCCGCTGCTGGATGAAGAAGCGCCACAGGGCATGCAGCGAGAGAAAGCCACTGAGAGTCAGACCCAGCAGATATCGATTGGCGCAACTCATCAGCGACAGCTGGAA
>WGBK01000103.1 GCA_015494335.1 Gammaproteobacteria bacterium
CCGGATACGAGTTCTACGCCGAGCTGGCCCTGGGCGGCGAACTGCGCCCCGTAAGCGGCCTGATTCCGGCCCTGATCGCCTGCGCCCGTGAAGGGCATCCGGCGCTGATCGCCTCCGCCAACGCGGCCGAGGCCGGCATACTCGACCGGCTTCAGGCCCTGCAGGCCGACAGCCTAAGCCAGATCTGCGCCAGCCTCGCCGGTGGTGATGCCTTGCCGGAGGTGGAAGCGACATCGCGCGAAGAGACCGACCAATATGACCTGGATCTGTCGGATGTACGCGGCCAGGCCCAGGCGCGCCGGGCGCTGGAGATCGCGGCCGCCGGCGGTCATCACCTGCTGATGATGGGGCCGCCCGGCACCGGCAAGAGCATGCTGGCGCAGCGGCTCAACACCCTGCTGCCACCAATGGACGAGGAAGAAGCGCTGCAGACCCTGAGCCTGCACTCCATCGGCAACCAGGCCATCGATCTCGATCACTGGCGCCGCCGCCCCTATCGTTCTCCCCATCACACGGTTTCCGGCGTGGCGCTGGTCGGCGGCGGCTGTGACTTCTACCAAGACCATCTACAACACAAAAAATTCTGCTACTATTCCTTCCGCCTTATAACGAACTATCCAAGTGGAAGGGATTGATGGCTACACGGAAAAGCGGAACAATTCGTCGACTGACGAACATCATTCCACCCAGCGACAAACGAATGGCAGCCTGGTGGTACGGCCGCGTGTTCCCGAACAATCGAGATCACAGCCAACCGCATGTCGAGGTGCTATTCCGAGAAATAGACACCCACGGAACCCTCAACAACCTCAACCTAAAGACACTGGTGAACATTTCGGCCCTGGGGCAAGTTCCGCTGGGCTCGATCTGGCATAAAGGTCGTGATGTAGGCACAACCCCTCTCGAAAGACGACAATTCGAGGTGGATTTCTCTTCAGGGAAGTGGGAAATGATTCGCGCCCTTCAGCAGGATGCACCGGATCGATACACCGTCCCGCCCTTTGTCCATCCATTGCTTTCAGGTTTCTCCCAGCCCATGGTCGACTCCTGGCTAGTTCGTTTCAAGACAAGAACTGGAGGACACCTCACTATCCCGGCAATCGAATATTTCCTGCGGGCCTATGGAAAATCAAGCGAACTCCATCGCATTCTACTGACCTACCCATGGTCCGAGGCATCGAAGCGACTGTACGGTACTCACCAACCCACACCAGACCCAAATACCTCCCAATCACGATGGACCGTACATCTTGGCCCCCACCTGCAGATAGAGGATGCGCTTTTCCTTGGTCATGTCCTCCATAATGAACGCACCTTGGCCCTTGCCAAAGGATTGTGGGGACAAATCGCAAGCAATTCGGGAGACGGCACACACCTGCGCATCGAGCCATGGCACCAAGGCAAGGGTAGGATCGAAGTGTTAGGGAAAAGTCTAGGCGGAAATGGGTTCCTGGCCCTGCGCATTGTCGGCATGACACCACCCAGCCATCCACCGATAGAAGTTGTACGCTTGCATAACGAGGCTACCGAAGCGGGTGTGGACGACGCAAACCTGGCCCTGGTTCGCCACCAAGCAACCACCGATGAGGAAATGCCACTACTGGACGACCAACCGCCTGATCATGGCATGGGGTATATAGAACTCGAGGATCCTACCTTTGAGTGGTTGGACCGACGTCCGAATATACAAGTCAAACATCAGACCGAAACGAGCCCCAACAACCACCCTACACTGATCAACTACGAGGTGGACCGCCTTTCCGCCGGCGACGCAGGGGGAGCGCCAAAGGGAGTAGGCAAGCTATCCGCCCACACTCCGATTATCTTGGAGACCCGAGGCACACTGCGCGACATGTGGGACACGTTTCTCTACCTGAGAAAGAACCATCCAGACAAGATCCTCGAAGTGGGATGGATGGACTGGGACGGCGACACCCACCATGGCGATGAGCCACACCTCTGCCCGTTCCCGCCACCCGAGGAATCAGGTCCAGCCCCATCGTGGCTCGTTATTGGCGAACAATCTCCCCACCCCCGGGGCATCCTGTTGATCAAGGTCCGCACCACCCAAGGGACGGCCATCATTATGGAGATCGAACGCGAACAAGATCCGAAGAATGTTGGCCAGGAAAAGGATTCGTATAAAGGCCTGGCCACGCGAGTTGGTGAAGATACCGCCAAAACCATGGATTGGCTCAAGGGATTGGCCACAATCCTGCCCTCACGACATGGCGTCTTCCCTCGAAGGCTGGATGGCTGCCCAACCTTCGCCGGAACATTCAAGCACCGGCGGTCTGAGATGGCATCATTGCGTGAGAACACCGCCTGGCTTGCCCTTGGGAAGGCAGGATGCCTATGACAACCGCCCTGACCATTCGCCTGATACCGAATGTAATCCGCCGGACAACACTTGCGATCTCGAGCGGTCTCCGCAGTCTGACACTAGCATATCTCCTACTAATCCCGCTGATAGCCTCCGCCGAGACTACAGTCGAAGCAAGGATCGTAGGAGTCACCGATGGCGACACCGTGAAAGCACTGATAGGCAAAAAACAACAGTGGAAGGTCAGGCTTGCCGAGATCGATGCTCCAGAAAAGCGGCAACCATGGGGTAAGCGGGCCAAACA
>WGBK01000104.1 GCA_015494335.1 Gammaproteobacteria bacterium
CCGTCGGCGAATTCTCCGGCTTTCATGCGTTCGAACAGATCCAGATTCTCCTCGATGCTGCGATCACGGTAGGGGCTGTTGCGGCCGGGCTCGGTGAGCGTGCCGCGCTGTGCGCGGATCTGTTCCGGGGATTGACTGTCGACAAAGGCCAGCCCCTTGCGGATGAGTTGTACCGCATAGTCGTAGAGCTGGTCGAAATAGTCGGAGGCGGAGGGGTTGCTGTGCCACTGGTAGCCGAGCCAGCGTACATCCTCGCGGATTGCGTCAATGTATTCCTGATCTTCCTTTTCCGGGTTGGTGTCGTCGAAGCGCAGGTTGCAGTAACCGTTGTAGTCCTCGGCGATACCGAAGTTGAGGCAGATCGACTTGGCGTGACCGATGTGCAGATAGCCATTGGGCTCGGGTGGAAAACGCGTGATGATTCGCTTGTACCTGCCGGCATCCAGGTCGCGGTCGATGATGTCGCGAATGAAATTGGGGGCCGCTGTGCTGCCTTCGGGGTCGCTGCTCATGAGGAGTGGGGAATGCTCGATTGGAAAAGAGGCTATGTTACCTGAATGCCCCGCGTCCTCAAGCCATTGCGGGAGTCAGAAGCTTGTTTTGCAGGCATGAAAAAGGCCGGCTCCTCAAGGGAGCCGGCCTCGGCACAAGTTTGGCGTTGTTGCGTCTTACTTGGCGGGTGCAGCCGGAGCAGCTTGCTGCTGGGCAGCGGCATCGGCCTGAGCGGCCTTGGCAGACTGGGCCGCCTTGGCTTGAGCCGCAGCCATGTCGGCCTTGAAGCGCTTCTCGGCTTCTACGCGGGCGGCTTCGTAACGGGCACGAGCTTCCTGCATGGCCTTCTGCTGCTCGGCCATGATCTGAGCGCGACGCTGTTGCATCTGCTGCATCATGGGATCGTTCTGCATCATGCCGGGCTGCGGAGCGAAACCAGCCTGGGGAGCAGGAGCACCATAGGCGGGAGCGCCGTAACCATAGGGAGCACCACGGTAGCCGTCATAGCTGTTGCCGTAGTAGTTGCCGCGACCATAGCTGTCGCCGTAGAGGTTGCCGTAGTAGTCGCCATAGCCGCGGGTATCGGCGTTGCCTTCCCAATCGGTGTTGGCGTCCATGTCGGCGTTGCCGCGACCCTTGGCCTTGAAGTTCATTTCGAATTCGCCTTCACCGTCACCGCGACCGCGTCCGCGACCGGTGCCACGACCATTGCCGCGACCGTAGTAGTCGCCGTAACCGTTGCCGTAGCCGGAACCGTTGCCATAGTAGTTTCCGTAACCTGAAGTGTCGCTGTTGTTGTTATCCCACCAGGATGCCTGGACGGATGCCGTGGCGACCAGAGCGATAGCTGCTACCAGAGTTTTGACTTTCATGCTTTTTCTCCTTTGATATGGATTTGAAAAATGTTGACCCCCTCCATCGGCAGTAGCTCGGTGGAAGGCCGATATTCGTCCAACGGCACGAAGTATATAATTATATTCTAATATAAGTCAACGGTTGGCTCTCCTTCCGGGGCGGACACTTGATCGAGATCAGATCGGTTTCCGTACGGCTGGATCGTCAGATCGAGTAGTCATGCTGGACGGGATGTCGCCATTCGCGGGTGATCCGCCGGGCATCGCCGCGGTCCTTGCGCCCGGCACCGGGTTCGGGGGTGCCGATGTAGAGAAAGCCCACGATGCGCTCGTCCAGCTCCAGTCCGAGGGCTTCGTGAATGGATAGATCATAGGCGTTGCCGCCGGTCAGCCAGATGGATCCGAAGCCAAGGGCTCGACAGGCGAGCTGGATATGCTGGGCGGCGCAGCCGGCCGTCAGGATCTGCTCGATCTCGGGGATCTTCGGGCTGGCAATGATGCGGGCGATGACCGTTACGATCAGCGGCGAGCGCAGGGGCTTGTCGCGCTGCTTGGCGATCCCCACCTCGTCGTCCGGAGTACGCTTGCGAGCGGCCTGTTCGAACAGGTCGGCCAGGCGCTGGCGTGCCTCGCCACGGATCACCAGGAAGCGAAAGGGCTGCAGGTGACCGTGATCGGGCGCGGACAGGGCGCACTGCAGAATGGCTTCGAGTTGACGATCGTCGGGAGCCGGTTCGTGCAATTGCCGGGCCGGCACGGAATGATGTTCGGTCAGGAAGGTCAAATCGTTCATCTTCGGGACTGTCTTGGTCATCGGAGCTGCGAGTATACTAGCCCAACCCAGCGAGAACGCCATGAAACCCACCCGGATACTGATCCCCCTGCTGTTGTTGCTCCCCGCGCTGTTGCAGGCCGCCGGCGATTCGCCGTTGAAGAATCATCCCTCGCCCTACCTGGCCATGCATGCCGATGACCCGGTGGCCTGGCGCCTGTGGGGGCCGGAGGTGCTGGAGGAGGCGCGTCGCGACAACAAGCTGATCTTCCTGTCGCTGGGTTATTTCTCCTGTCACTGGTGTCATGTGATGCAGCGGGAGAGCTACTCCGATGCCGAGGTCGGCAAGGTCATGAACCGGGGCTTCGTCGCGGTCAAGGTGGATCGTGAACTGCGTCCGGAGCTGGATCGGCGCATGATCCGTTTCGTCGAAGCCGTGCGCGGCCAGGCCGGCTGGCCGCTGAATGTCTTCCTGACGCCCGCGGGATACCCGGTGACCGGCTTTACCTATCTGCCGCGGGACGATTTCCTCAAGGTTCTGCGTTCCGTGGATGCCCAGTGGAAGGAGCGCCATGAGGGGATTTCAAAGATCGCGCGCGACTATTTCGAGCAGACCGAGAGCGAGGATTCCGGAGCCGAACTGGTGGATCTGCCGGATGCCAGTTTCGGCAAGCTGGTGGAAGCCTTGCTGTCCCAGTCGATGCTGGCCGCCGACGAGTTGCAGGGCGGTTTCGGCGACGGCAGCAAGTTTCCCAGCTACCCGCAACTGTCGGGGCTGTTGAAGATATCGGAGCTCGAACCCGAAGGCGGGGACGATTTGCGCGCCTTTCTGACATTGACGCTGGATACCATGGCCAGTCGCCACCTGATGGATCATGTCGGGGATGGCTTCTTCCGCTATACCACCGATCCGGACTGGCAAACGCCGCATTTCGAGAAGATGCTGTACGACAATGCTCAGTTGGCCCTGCTCTACCTGCAGGCCGATGAACGCTTTCCGGGTCGAGGCTATCGCGCCATCGCCGAGCGCAGCCTGGCCTTTCTCGATCGCTCGATGCAGGATGCGCGCAGCGGTCTGTATCACTCCAGCCTGTCGGCGGTGGACGAACAGAACCGGGAAGGTGGCGCCTACTGGTGGACTCTGGCCGAATTGCGCGAGCTGCTGAAACCGGAGGAGGTGGAGCAACTGATCCGCATCTGGAAACTGGACCCGCAATCGAGCGAAGCCTTTCTGGCGAAACCGCTGATGGGCATCGGCGTTGCCGGCGGCGATCCGAGGCTGAACCGGAAAATCCGCAAGCGGCTGCGCGAAGCGGATAAGTCCGTCATGCCGGTGGACCGCAAGCAACTCGCCAGCTGGAATGCCCTCGCCCTGCGTGCATGGACCGAGGCTGCCCGCCGCGAGGGCGATGCTCGGACCCGCCAGCGTGCCAAGGGGCTCTACCGGGCCATCCTGGAGCGCTTTATCGTTGGTGGCGATGTTCGTCGCTTTGCCGGCGGTGATCGGACTGCGGAAACTACCCTCGAGGACTATGCGCAGATGACGAATGCCCTCGCGGCCTATGGCCGGGTCTTCGACGACAGGGAAGCGCGCAGGCTGGCAGACCGACTGGCCTCCCGCGCCTTCGAACGTTACTACCGCGGCGGCAACTGGTACCAGGACGATCGCAGCCTGATCCCCGGTGATCCCGGCATGTCGGTGGTGCCCGACGGAGTGCTGCAGTCGCCGGTGCCCCTGCTGCTCGAGGTGGTGCTCGAGTCGGAAGGTTCCGATCCGAAGCTGAAGGCAGAAGCAACCCGTTTGCTGCGCCGTGTCACTCAGGACATGCTCGACATACCTTTCTATCACGCCACGGCGATACTGCTGCGCCAGCGTCTGGGCAACAAGCGGTAATCCCTCAGTCGTAGAGATCCTCGATCTGCTGCTGGTATTGCCAGATCAGGTTCAACTCCTCGTACAGGGCAATGACCGTTTCCCGCTCTTCGTTGGTCAAGGGTTGCTGCCTGAGGCATTCCTCGGTTTCGCGCAGAAATTCCTCAATGGGTGGAGCCTGCATGTTGATATACTCTGTGGCTGAATTTTCCACATTGTGACCTGATCCTGTGATCGGGATGTTACAAAAAGATCGATGGACAAGCCCGTGAGCAGCGAACTCCACCTTGACAATACCGAACTCGAGCGCCTGGTGCTGCAGGAAAATATCGTCAGCGCAGTAGGGCTGGATCCCAAGAAGCTGCAGATCGGCCTCAAGGGCGATCCCTCCCTGCGCGAGACGGCGATGGATCGCTGCCGCTATGAAAGCGAGCTGGACCGTGTGTTCAACAAACTGGAGCCGGTATTCGAGGATCTGCTGCTGCGCCGCGGCCTGTACCGCCTGTTCATCGGCTTCAACAACAGCGAAATCCGTACCTGTTCGATCTTCGATCCGCTGCGCGAGGAGATCCATCAGGCCGAGAAACTGGCCTCGCCGGACTATGTGGAACGCCACTTCCCGAGAATACCCTATGATCGCAAGACCGATATCATGCGCCAGCTCTACGCCGCGCTGATGAAATCGGACCTGTGGGACTACATGCCGCCGCACTGGCAGCGCCTGACCCAGAACCGACACAAGTTCTGGCAGCCGATGAGCGAGGACGAGGTGCTGCGCGTGTTGCGGCATCTGCGCGTGCTGCGCAACCTGCCGGAGTACTACCTGCGCAACTTCTCCATTTCGACCGTGCAGTCGGTGGTGCGCCTGCAGTTCAATTGCGACGGCACCCAGATCATCCACGCGGCCGATTTCGACGCCTTCATCAAGGAAAATCTGCCCTGATCCCCCAAACCTGAATACGATGCCATGATTGAATACCGGGTCGGCAGCCGCAACCCCGCTGCCCATTACTTCGATGTCGAGCTGAAGATCGACCAGCCGGATCCCCGGGGGCAACTGCTGCGCCTGCCGGCCTGGATCCCGGGCAGCTACATGATTCGCGATTTCGCCAAGCACATCGTCGAGATCGAGGCTGAATCTGCGGGTCGCGCCGTGCCGCTGGAGTCGGTCGACAAGTCCAGTTATCGCCTGCCCGCGCTGCAGGGGACGGTCACTGTACGCTACCGGGTCTATGCCTGGGATCTGTCCGTGCGCGGCGCCCATCTTGATCGCAGCCACGGCTTCTTCAACGGCACCAGCCTGTTCCTCGAAGTGGTTGGGCAGGGCGACCGTCCTTGTCGCCTGTACATCGAGGCGCCGCGGGACGAGGCCTGCGCCGACTGGTCCCTGGCTACGGCCTTGCCGCGGATCGAGGGCGAGGATTTCGGTTTCGGTCGGTTCGAAGCCGAGAACTACGATCACTTGATCGACTGCCCGGTGGAAATGGGCCGTTTTCGGCGTTTTGACTTCGAGGCCTGCGGTGTCCGCCACGACATGGTGCTGACGGGGCGCTTCGATTGCGACATCGAACGCCTGAAAACCGATCTGAAACGCATCTGCGAGTACGAGATCGGCCTGTTCGGCGAGCCCGCGCCCTTTTCCCGCTACCTGTTCCTGACCATGGTCACAGGGGATGACTATGGTGGGCTGGAGCATCGCAACAGCACCGCCCTGATGTGTTCCCGCGACGATCTGCCGCAACCGGGCCTGCCGGCCGACGAGACTACCGAAGGCTACCGGCGTTTCCTCGGCCTGTGCAGCCACGAGTATTTTCACAGCTGGAATGTGAAGCGCATCCGTCCGTCGGTGTTCGTCCAGCCGGATCTGTCGCAGGAAGTCTACACGCCCCTGTTGTGGGCCTTCGAAGGCATCACCTCCTATTACGACGACCGGATACTGCTGTGCAGTGGCTGCATCCGCCTCAAGGACTATCTCGACCTGCTGGCGCAGACCATCACCCGGGTGCGCCGCAGCCCCGGACGCCTGCGCCAGAGCGCTGCCGAGTCCAGCTTCTACACCTGGACCCGCTTCTACAAGCAGGACGAGAACGCCGTCAACGCCATCATCAGCTACTATGCGAAAGGCTGTCTGATCGCCCTCTGCATCGACCTGTTGATGCGGCAGCGGTCGCAGGGCCGTCTCTGTCTCGACGACCTGATGCGTTCCCTGTGGGCCGACTGGAAGAACGGCCGCATCGGTATCGAGGATCAAACCATCCAGCAACGCGTCAACGAACTGCTCGGCGAGCCGGTCGATGAGCTGTTGCGTCAATGGATCGAACAACCTGGCGATCTTCCGCTCGAAGAATTGCTGGAGACGGTTTCGATCCGCCTGCGCTGGCGCAGTGCCGTCGACAGCAAGGACAAGGGCGGACGCAAGGACCAGCCGGGCCTGCGCTGGTGCTTTGGCGCCCAGGTGAAAGAGGACAGGGACGAGTTGAAGCTGCTGTCCGTGATCGAGGACTCCCCGGCCCAGAAAGCCGGGCTTTCCGCCGGTGATAGCCTGGTCGCCATTGAAGGCCTGCGCGCCAACCAGCAACGGCTGGATCAATGGCTGCGTCAGGCCGGCGGTGAACAGGACTACGAGTTGATCGCTTTTCGTCGTGATGAACTGGTTAAGGCGCGGGTCCGTCTCGAGCCGGCCGAGACGGATACCGCGGTGCTCGAGGTGATCGACGAACAGTCGCCGGCCCTGCGGCAATGGATGGACCAGTGAGCAAGGAGCCGGACTCGGCCATCGACGCTGCAGGTCTGCAACAGATCCTGCAGGGACGACTGCGGCGTCCACTGCAATGCCTGCATGCCGCGGAATGCGATTCCACCAACCGGGAATGCCAGCGTCTGGTGGAACAGGCGGGCGGGGAAGACGGGATCTGGGTGGTCAGCGCGGACCGGCAACGGGCCGGGCGCGGTCGCCGCGGGCGGAGCTGGCTGTCGGACCGGCCCGACAATATCTACTGCTCGATCGGCCTGGTGCTCGAACTGCCGCCCGAGACCCTGGGGTTGCTGTCGCTGCTGACCGGTGTGAGCCTCGCCGAATGCCTGCAGCGCCATGGATTCCGGCCGCAACTGAAGTGGCCCAATGACCTGTTGATTGCAGGGCGAAAGCTAGGCGGTATTCTGATCGAAAACCATACGCTGGGGGCGGATCGCCATGCCCTGACCATCGGTTTCGGACTCAATCGCCGGCTCGATGCCGAACAACTGCGCGTGATCGAACAGCCGGCCACCAGCCTGCAACAGCACGGCCACCCGCCGCCGCGGCACATCTTGCTGCAAGACCTGCTGGTGGGGTTGTTGCCCGAGTTGCTGACCTTCGGCCCGCGGGATACCGATCTGCTGTTGCAGCGTTTTGCCGCCCTGGACGCCTACAGGGACCGGCAGGCCTGCGTGGTCAACGGTGAAGAGGAGCTGCACGGGATCTGTCGCGGCATCGACCAGCAGGGTTGTCTGCAACTGGAGGTGGACGGTCGCGTGCGCCGCTTTCAGGCCGCCGAGATTTCCCTGCGGCCGCAGGGGCGGGGTGACGATGCTGCTGCTTGACGCCGGCAACCGTGCCCTCAAGTGCCTGCAGGTCGAGAGCGGAGAACGATGCCGTTTCGACTGGAACCGGGACTGGCTGTGGAACGAACTCAGTGACTGGTTTCAGGAGCAGGGCGAACAACCGGTGTGGCTGGCCAGTGTTGCCAGCGCTGCGCTCACCGCGCGCCTGCGCGCCAGCTGGGATTCCCTTTATCCTGGTCAGCCGATGCGCCAGCTGCACAGCCCGCGGCAACTGGACGGGCTGGTCAATGCCTATGACGAACCCGAGCGGCTCGGCGTCGATCGCTGGCTGGCCCTGCTGGCGGCCTGGCAGAATCGGGAGCGGGACGCGCTGGTCATCGATGCCGGCAGCGCCATCACCCTGGACCTGCTCTCGCGCCGTCACGGCCACCTCGGCGGCGCCATCCTGCCGGGCCTGAATACGAATCCTCGGCGCTTCGCCGAGCTGTTTCCGCAAATCGATTTCACCGACCCTGGCCTGCGTTGCGCAGAGGAGCCGGGACGCAATACCCGAGACTGTCTCTGTCCGCTGCCGCCGGATCGCGTGATACCGCAACTGCAACACTGCCTGGAGCAATGGCGCGGGTTGCTGCAGGAACCGGTGGAGATCCTGCTCGGTGGCGGCGATGCCGAACAGCTGGCCGCAAGGCTTGAGCTGCCGGTGCGCATCGAGCCAGACCTCGTGTTTGCCGGCATGTTGCGGCAGATCGAGTTGAATCCCGACGGGGTTCCGGGATAATCGGTCGCCGACATGAAAGCCTTCTTCTACCTGCTGCTGCTCACCAACCTGGTTTTCCTGCTGTTGCAGTGGCTCTACCCCTACGAGCAATGGGCGCGCCCGAGTCGGCCCCTGGCCGCCGCCGAGCGCTTGCGCCTGCTCGACGAGGGCGAGCCAGGCGCGATGGTGGTCGAGGCCGGGAGTCTGGAGCCGGCGGCGGCTGCAATGCCTTCCGAGGAAGGTTCTCAAGTGCCGCCCCGTCTTTGCTATACGCTGGGGCCGTTCAAGGAGAAAACCGAGGCCCAGGAAGTCGCGCAACGCTTTCGCGATGCGGGTGTCGAGGTCAGCCTGCGCCCGAGCCAGGAGCAGGAATACATGGGCATGATGGTCTATATCGGGCCGCACGACACCCGCAAGCAGGCCATCGAGGTTGCCCGCGGGCTGGCCGAAAAAGGGGTGCGCGAATACATCATCTTCAGCGATCCGGACAAGATGAACGCCCTGTCCCTGGGCGTGTTCGGGCTGAAGAAGAATGCCGAACGGCGGGTGGCGGAACTGGAGAAGCTGGGCTACCAGCCCAAAACCGAAATGCGCTACCGTCAGCGCACCATCTACTGGCTCGACTATGCCGAAAGCGAGCCGGATTCCCTGCGCCGCTGGATCGACGAACTCAAGGATCAGCGCGGAATTTCCCGCATCACACGGCAGTGCGGCGCCGGTTGATAAGCCCCGGCAAACCCTCTAGAATCGCCACTCGTTTTTGCCCGGAGCCGCTGCCACGCGTTCCGCGCAGGATCCGGCCGGCATAGCTCAATTGGTAGAGCAACTGACTTGTAATCAGTAGGTCCGGGGTTCGACTCCTCGTGCCGGCACCATTTTCCGCCCTCGCCGACAGGTCATTGCGACCGGCGACCGGGCCTTGTCGTCTCCCAGGGTGCTGAGCATGGAATATCGTCGCTTCGGCCAGACCGATCTCGAGCCCTCCGCCTACGGATTCGGAGCCTGGGGCATTGGCGGCAGCAGTTACGGACCGGTACAGAAGAGCGACGCGCTGGCGGCTCTGGCCGAGGCCGAGGAACAGGGCTGCAACCTGGTGGACACCGCCGCCGTCTATGGCGAATCGGAAAGCCTGATCGGCGAGTTCCTGCGCGGGCGACGCGACCGCTGGATCGTCGCCACCAAGTACTCGTTTCAGAAACAGGGCCTGGAGCGTACGCTGGAGCAGCAGCTCGAGCGACTGGGCACGGATCATGTCGATCTCTATCAGCTGCATTCCGACCCGGGGCCGGATGCGCCGATCTGGGAACAGCTGGAACGGCTCAAACAGGACGGCAAGATTCGTTACCTCGGGGTATCGCTATACAGCCACCGCAGTATCGAGTGGATGCTGGACAGCCCGCTCATCGACGGCATCCAGGTCGCCTTCAGCCTGCTGGACCCGCAGCCCTTCCTGCGCTGCAGCGAGGCACTGGAGCGCAGCGGCAAGGGCGTGCTGATCCGCTCCAGTCTCAAGTCCGGGTTGCTGACGGGCAAATACAAACCCGGCACGCGCTTCGACAAGGGCCGCGATCACCGGGCCGAGGACATGACGCCGCAGGAGATCGACACTGCCCTGCGTCAGCTCGAGTCCTTCCGTTTTCTCGAACAGACGGAAGGCTCCCTGCTGCTGGGCGCGGCGCGCTACCCGCTGGCCTTCCCGGCTGTCAGCTCGGTACTGCTGGGCGCGCGCAACGCGGAGCAGGCGCGCTTCAATTTCGGCGAGATCCCGCGGCAGCCCCTGTCCGCCGAAAGCCTCGCCCGCATCGAACAGGCCCAGAAGGCGCTGGGGCTGGGCAGACGCAGCCTGCTGCGGCGTATCGTCGATCGTCTGCGGCGCTGAGGTGACCCCGTTTCGCCGGCATAGCTCAGTTGGTAGAGCAACTGATTCGTAATCAGTAGGTCGGAGGTTCGACTCCTCTTGCCGGCACCATTTTTTCCCCGCCTTTGCGGTTTGCGATTGCCATCACTCCCGCTGCGACAGCAGCGGGTTATGCTGGTGACTATTCTTGTCGCCGGAGCGCGCATCGATGCTGGAATTCCTCTTTTTCCTCAGCCTGGTCGGGGTTGTCTACAGCTATTTCCTCTACCCGTTGCTGCTGTTGCCGCTGCAGGGCCGCAATCGGCTGCAGCCGGATATCGTCTACCAACAGCCGCCGATGATGACCTTCATCATCACCGCCTACAACGAGGAAAGCAGTATCGCCGACAAGATCGAGGATACGCTGAAGGCGCGCTATGCCGACGGTCGGCTGGAGATCCTGGTCGCCTCCGACGGCTCCACCGATGGCACCAACGAGATCGTCCGCAGCTATGCTTCCCGCGGAGTGGAGCTGGTCGATGTGCCGGATCGCAAGGGAAAGGAAAACGCCCAGTGGCACGCGATTCGGCGCGCGCGTGGCGAGATCCTGGTGTTCTCGGATGTTTCGACGCGCATCGAGGAGGGCGCCCTGGAGCGCATCGCCGAGGATTTCCGCGTCTCGCGCGTCGGCGCGGTATCCAGCGAGGATCGCTTCATCACCGAGGATGGCAAGGTGGCGGGCGAGGGCGCCTACGTGAAATACGAGATGTGGCTGCGCAAGCAGGAAAGCTCAGCCTACAGCCTGGTCGGGCTGAGCGGTTCCTTCTTCGCCTGCCGTGCCGAGATTGCCGAGGACTGGAACATCGGCATACCGAGCGATTTCAATACGGCCATCAACTGCGTGCGCAAGGGGCGTATCGCCATCACCGATCCCGAGCTGCTGGGCTATTACCCGAACCTGAAGGACGAGAGCAAGGAGTTCCAGCGCAAGGTGCGCACGGTGCTGCGCGGCATGGCGGCCCTGTTCAGCGAACCGGCCTTGCTCAACCCGCTGCGCTACGGTTTCTTCGCCTTCGAACTGTTCAGCCACAAGCTGATGCGATGGATGGTGCCCTGGTTCATGCTGTCGACGCTGCTGACCAACCTGGCGCTGCCCTGGTCCGGCTTCTTCGGCCTGACGATGCTGGGGCAACTGGCCTTCTACGGACTGGGGGCAACCGCCTTCTTCCAAGCCGGTCTGCGCGAACACAAGCTGGCCAAACTGGTCTATTTCTTCATCCAGGTGAACCTCGCGATCGCCCAGGCGATGATCCTCTACCTGCGCGGACAGCGCATCGCGCGCTGGGAGCCGTCCAAGCGATGAAGGTCCTGCAACTGGCTTCCGGCGATCTCTGGGCCGGCGCCGAGGTGCAGCTCTAC
>WGBK01000105.1 GCA_015494335.1 Gammaproteobacteria bacterium
ATGGTGCTGTTCATGTCGCGTGACGCCATGCCGGACATCAGGGACTTGGCACCGTCGATGTCGTCCTGTGCCCGACTCACCACGCTGCCGATTTCCTCGCTGAAGCGGTTGGAATTCTGCGACAGCTTGCGCACCTCGTCGGCGACCACGGCAAAACCGCGCCCGGCCTCGCCGGCGCGCGCCGCCTCGATGGCCGCATTCAGGGCCAGCAGGTTGGTCTGGTTGGCGATGCCGCTGACATCATCGAGCAATGCGAAGGCCCTGTTCATATGCCGCGAAACATCGTCGATGGCATGCACCATGCGCATGCTGTTGCGGCTGGTGGTGACCGTCAGATCGATGAATTCCTGCAGCAGCTGGTGGGTCTCACTGATGAAGCGGTTCATGTCGAAGCCATCCGTCGTTTCCGCCGCGACAGCATCATCATTGTCAATGTCCGGTGTTTCCGTTTCCCCAGCGATCTTGCCTTCGTCCACCAGCGAATGAACCAGCCGGGACTGTTCCCGGCTCTGCGCATCCAGTTGCTGGAAACTGCCGCCCAGGCTGCCCGAGGCGTCGGTGACCACGGAGCGGATCTGCTGCAGCGAATCCTGCACCTCCCGCGACTGTTCCTCGACCAGGGCCGTCATCTCGGTGAACAGCCCCAGCAGCTCCCGGGTGCTGTCCTGCTGCCGGTCGTCCTGCTGCTTGCGCTCCCGGCTTTCCCGCTGCTTGCCGAAGCCCAGGGACAGCATCAGCCCGAGGGCCAGCAGCAATGCCAGCAGAGACAGGCTGTCTGCACGGTTCCAGGCCTGGGCCATCAGCACCAGAAACAGCAGACCGCCGGCGATCCAGGTCAGCGGGAAGGATTGGATGGATTGTCGCCAGGACGGTTTCATGCGCTGCCCACCACCCTTCCATAGAGCAGGTCGTCGGCCAGCGCCCGGTAATCCTGGGCGCCGTTGCTGCGGCGGCTGTAATCGAAAATGGATTTGCCGAAGCTGGGACATTCCGCCAGCGGCGCATTCTCGCGCACCGCTGTGGCGAGCAGCTTGTCGGGGAAATAGCGGATCAGCTTGTCGCGCACCTGCTGGGCCAGTCGGCGCCGCACGGTAAAACGGGTCAGGGCGATCCACATGCGTATGGGTTTGTTCATGAAGCGTTCCGCGCTCCTCAGGGTTTTCAACAGTTGCGACAGGCCCTGCAGGGCCAGGTAGTCGCCGGACACCGGAATCACCACCTCATCGGCAACGAACAGGGCGTTGAAATTGAGCAGGCCGGAGTTTGGCGGGCAGTCCATCATCAGCAGGTCGTAGTCGTCCGCAATTTCGTCGAGGCGCTGTCGCAACAGCTGGGCCTTGTTGCGCCCCTGGGCGGCCAGGCGCTCGATCTCGCCGAGGCGATAACCGGCGGGCAGCAGGTCGATGCCCTCGCGCGCATCGATCAGCAGGGGCGACAGGTCGGCGTCATCGAAGAACAGGCTGTCGACACCGCTCAGACCGGCCTCGGTGATGCCGAAGCTGAGGGCCAGGTGTCCCTGTGGATCGAGGTCCACGCACAACACCTTCAGCCCCTGGTCCGCGTAGGCACAGGCGAGGTTGAAACAGGTGGTGGTCTTGCCGACACCTCCCTTGTGGTTGAGTATGGCCAGGCGGCGCACGCACGTCTCCAATCCGTTGTCGTCCGGCGGCGGTTCAGTTGCCGAGCGCCTTCTTGATTACGGCCAGCAACTGGTCGGGGTTGAAGGGCTTGACGATCCAGCCGGTGGCGCCGGCATTCTTGCCGGCCATCTTCTTGTCGCTGGCCGATTCGGTGGTCAGCATCAGCAGCGGGGTGAACTTGTAGTTGGGCAGCTTGCGCAATTCGCCGATCAGGGTAATGCCGTCCATGTTTGGCATGTTGACATCGGTCAACACCAGGTCGAAGCGGCCGCTGCGGGCCAGGTCTAGGGCCTTCACGCCGTCCTCGGCCTCGGTCACCTGGTGCCCTGCACTTTTCAGGGTAAAGGAAACCATTTGTCGCATTGAGGCCGAATCATCGACAGCCAGTATTGAAGCCATTGCCTACTCCTGAATCTTTCGTTGGATAGGGGCCGACCCCGACGGGGCGACCGAAACACAATACCGAATATAGCAGCAATTTCGATTCTTGCCGGGCGACCCGGGTTTTTCCGTCAACCCACCACGACACGGTGCTTGCCGCTGCGCTTGGCGCGGAACAGGGCTTCATCGGCGCGCTTGAAGAAACGCTGGAAATCGTCACCGGCCTGCAGCATGGTCAGGCCCACGCTCATACCCAGGCTCCCATCGATGCCGAAGGACTCCAGATCCAGCCCCAGCACCTGATCGAGGATGCGATGGGCGACATCGATACCGCCCTGCAGATCCGTGTGCGGCAGGGAGGCCACGAATTCGTCGCCCCCGTAGCGGAACAGCATGTCGGTATCGCGAAGACAGGAGCGAATCAGTTCCGCTACGCGAATCAGTACCCGGTCGCCGACATCGTGCCCGTGGTTGTCGTTGATCTGCTTGAAACCGTCGAGATCGAGAATCATCAGCGCCAGCCGATGATCGTGCCGCTTAGCCAGGCGGATTTCGCGCGGCAGCAGTTTTTCCAACGCCGCACGGTTGTTGATGTTGGTCAGCGGATCGCTGAAGGCCGAGGTGATGGCGGTGTGATAGAGCAGGCCGTTGCGCAGGGGATAGACCAGCGAACACAGCAGATCCTCGAACTGGCACACCTCGTTACTGCCGAAGGGCTCGCTGCGATACAGCGTCAGTTCGCCCAGGTCCATCTGCTGGATGGTCAGGCGATACTGCAGGCTGTGGCGCCCGATCTTGCCCTTGCGGATCGGTTCGGCCACCTGCTCCGAGGTATAGCGATAGCTGTCGTGGGAGATCAGCGGCTGGATCTCGTGGGAGAAGACCTTGAGGATGTCTTCCAGGTTCAGGTGCCGTGACAGCAGATCCGACAATTGCAAGATCTTCAGATACTGCTTGTCGCTGACCACCTGTTCGGGTTTGCGCGAATCCAGCGCGATAACTTGCGGATGCTCCGAACCCGGCGCGCCCAGGGATGTAATGTTTGACATGGCAGTTGACTCTCGAACTTCTCCGAAGGATGTTGACGATGAACTATGCGAAGATCATGCCACAAGATGAATCCCTGGATTTTCAATGACTTGCGGAGATTGAATCATTCCGGGGACGGTCTTTGACAAAATTCCGTCGTTTTTGTGCCGAAAAACCGCACGAAACCGCAATTTTGCCTTCAGAAAGCCGCCCCCATGGCCGATACAGTGAAGATCACACACCGCCTTGCCGCGGCAACACGGGTAGCGCCTGCTACAATGCGGCAAGATCCTTCCCATCGACGGAGAAGCCTTGCCCGATGCAGATCCCGAACCGTCCGATTGACCTGCCCGCAGCGGAAGGCCTGTTGCTCGAACGAACGGCCGGGCGCAGCGAGGGCCTGCTGCAACGCCTGCAGCAGCAGGGCAGCTTTCGTGCCGAGGTCGTTCGCGCTGAAGGCCAGCGCGTCCTGCTCGAGACCGCCTTCGGTGCCCTGCGCGGCGAACAGGGCTCTTCCGCTGTCGCGGGCCGGACTCCGCAACTGCAACCGGGCGACGTGATCGAGGCGCGCATCGACCGCTCGGGGCCGCGGCCACGCCTGAGCATCCAGCAGCATCAACCGCTGCAGGTCGAGTTGCGCCAGACGGTACTGTCGCAAATGCTTCAACAGGCGCCCCATCGGTTGCTCGCCGCACGCATCGCCACGACCAGGGATCCGGGGCAGAACCTGCTGCAGATCGGCCGACAACAGTTTGCCATTCCTCGCGATCCCCGCCTGCAGCACGGCGACACGGTGATCCTGCGTCCCGGCGAGCGCCCGGGCGAGATTCTCCTGCAACGGGTACAGCCCCGCCCCCTGCTGCTGCAGGCCCTTTCCCGGCTGATACCGAAACAGGGCGAAGCCGATGCGGCTCCCGGCGGCAGCCTGGCCCGCCTGCAGCAGCTGGCGCGTCAGTTGCTGCCGTCGAACACCAGCCCGGTGCCGTCTGCTTCCGCAAGGGGCATTCCC